>JACPGN010000216.1 GCA_016182435.1 Lentisphaerota bacterium
GCCATCCATTTCATAAGCCAGATTCCACGAATCCAGAGTTTGCCGCAACTGGAAGCATCCGGAATTTAAAAATTGCCACAAAGATGCACAAGATTCACAAAATATTTTTTGTGCTCTGCTTGTGCTTTTTTGTGGCTAATAATAATCTTTAAAGTTGCGGTTTGGCCGTCTAATTTCAAGCTGACCGCCGCGAATAATAGCCGCACCTTCATAGGAAACAAGGATCATCCATCCCTCGGATTTCGATATTTCGATTGTCAGTTCGGCCATGGCAGTCCGGCCTTAGGCGACCCTTCCGTTCGGCTAAGCCATTGTGTAATCAGAGCATGCGGAAACGAGAGACCCTCATCCACGTGCCAGGCGACATGGCGCTGAGCGCGCTTCAGCATCCGGGCCACAATAACCTCGGGAAGCGGACGCTTGCGGGCGTCGCACGGATTGAGCAGCAGGAATTGGCGATCCGGCCTGGCCCGGATCAGTTCGGGAATATCGAAGTGCCGCAACACATCGGGCAGATAAAGATAACGGCTCCATGACGGCAGTTCGTCCGTAGCCAGCATTTCAAACGAGAACAGAAAGGAATCCAATATGATTTGCTTCACGCCGGGCTGGACGAGCCCGGCCAGCAGGGCCGGCAACGCCGCTTCGCCGCAGCCATACACGGCGACCGGTTCCGAGGCTCCTTGGCGGCGGAGCGCAAATCGAAGCACACTCAGGGCGGCGCGAGTTTGCTGGGCGATGGCGCTGTCGGCGCATAGGGTGAGCAGATCGCACAGGACGCGATCCACGGCGCACCAGGAATACATATCGTAATCGGTCGGCTCCGGCTTCAATTCGCCGAAGCCGGGTAAATCCGCGGAGTGGAGGGCTTGCCGCATATTGAAGAATCCGCGCTCGGACTTCAGGGGCATGAATTTACCCGCATCCGAAAAGGCGATCAGGGCGCCCGGGGCGGCCGAGGAACAAGTCAGGGTAAGAACCGGCACGGGCACAAACTTTTTCAAATGAAGCACGGTCCGTTGGAGTCCGGCATAGCCCCAGGGCCCGGGGTTAGGGATTTTTTCCGTCGAAAAAGCTGGCGCTCTTGCCGGGCAAGAAGGCTCCTTGAGCTTCAGGAAGGCGGCCAAAAAACGGTTGGTTGTTCGGGGCCTGCGTTGCCGATGAGTACGGGCCACTTCCCGGCGGACGACATCCAGCATGCCGATTGTATTCCCGGCCGTGCCGCAATTCAGGTCTGCCTCGGGAAGCACCTCCACGCGGGGCAAGTTGATCACGCTCCGAGCGGGACGCCGCATCCGGGAATCGTTCCTGAGCCAGCGACGCATCCAGCGGGCGGTTTCCGAGGCCATGCGCTCCGTGTATTTGTGGGGACAGTTATCGAAAAATAACGCGATGCGGTCCGGGACTCCTTCCAACGCGTAGCAGCGGCGCGCCGCGCGGAACGCTTGTTCGACCAGCCTCTTGCGGAATAGAGAATCTTGCGCGCCGCCAATGACCAGGCAGGGACGCGGGGAAGCCATGGCCACCAGGTGATGGAAGTTAAAACCTTCCAGTGCCTGGCCGGTCATGAAATTTTCCGGACAGCCGGTATATAGTCCCTCTATGACGTGGCCGGTGAACGGCGCGGTGCAACAGACGGGCGCGACGACCGAGACCCGTTTGTCTATTTGCGCCAGGAAGAGCGTGGCAAAGCCGCCGCCGGAAACGCCGGTCACGCCCATCCCGCGGGAAAAATCAATATCGGGAAGCGTTTCGAGAAAATCGGCGGTCCGTAAGGCGTCATTCACAAAGAACAGGTTGCTCCATATTCCGACCATGGCGCTCTGCGCGCCCTGGACAAAGTGATTGTTATGCAGCGGTTTCTCTCCAAACATGGGCATGTCAAAGAGCGCGGCGGCGAACCCGTTCCGGGCGAGAACCTGCGGGGGAATCTGATGATCGTCCTGCCATTTCGGACCATGCCCGCAGAGGCAGAGAACGGGAACAAAAGGGCCGGCCCCCGGCGGCAGAAACAGGTTGAGTCCGACCTTCCAGCCGGGGAAGGACTCAAAGACATAGTTGCGCACGCGGAAATCCGCGTAGTTTTTTTCGCCCAGCAGGCGGCCGTTGACCGTTCCGCGGAAAAAGCCGGGAGAAGCGGACAGCGAACGCCCGACGAACTGTTGCCAGCGGGCTTTCACGGCCAGCCATTCCGAGCGGGACATGCGCCTCCAGCGCCGGTCATACCGCGCCAGCCGGCGCCGGGTCGCAAGTTGAATATGCTCTCTCCAGAGCAGTTCCGGAAACCCGATACCCCGAGAGGATCGTTGCAGTATCCGCATAACACGCTCCCTTCCTTAAAGCCGTATCGGGATCATGATCCGGCCTGCCCGCAATGCTATCCGGCACTGCCGGATTGCAGGCGCGGCGCATAGCGATGCAGGCGGGCGGGCAGATCCTCGCATGGCTCGGACGTGCCCGCCACTTAACAAGGAGCAAGGTATAATAAGCTAATCTTTACATAAAGAAAGAAGGATTCGGTGGGTCTGGCTATGTACCTGTGCCTGGAGACTTTGACGGGGATGGGAAGGCGGACCTGGTGATTTACGAGACCGCCACGAGCGCTTGGACATTCCGGCTCTCCTCAAGGGGATATGCCTCCTTCACGGTCGTGTTCTGAACAATGGATGAACGCAAATGAAAAAGGGATGAGATTCTGGTCCCTTATTGAAGTGTTTTCAAAACGTCCTTCAAACTCCGCAGTGGGATGACTTCCACGGATTCATGGATCGGGTAACGCCGGTCGCCGGAATAGACAATCCAAGCCCGGCTGAGCCTTAAATCCTTAAGGGCGATATGCAGAGACCTGGTCATGACCGGCGCATCGGCGCACTTGAATTCGAAC
>JACPGN010000217.1 GCA_016182435.1 Lentisphaerota bacterium
ATTTGTTGGCCGCCCTGGCCCTGATTGACGACGGCCGCTTCGTGGGCGTGGTGCGGTCCTATAAGGCCGGGCATACCTTAGACGTGGAAATGGTCCGGCTCCTGTACAAGTACAACATCCTGCGGACGCTGCCCGGCGCGTAAGGCGCGGTCAACAAATCAAGGTGTTAACCATGGGCACCTCGCAAAGCATTGAAGTCCGCGAGTTGGGCATCCCTGTTCGGGCCGTGTTCCACTGCATCCTCCATCCGGGAAAAGACGCAAAAGGCCGGCCATCGCTGCTGGCGAGTATGGGACAGATGGCGGGCGGGTTGCTCGTGCTGGACATCAACCTGGAGAAGGGCGGATGCGCGCAGTACGAGTGCGCTGATCGCAAAGCATTCGAGCCCACCGCCGTGTATCGCAGCCCGCGCGACGGCATCCTCTATATGGCCGCTTGTTACACCGGCACCTTCCACCGCTACGTGCCCGGTAGTCCCGCCATCGAGTTGATCGGCCACGTTGATCCCGAACTGGCCACGTTTCCCTGCCGCATTGACGAGGCGCCGGACGGCAGCCTGTTCGTCGGAGCGTACCCCGGTTGTTGCCTTAGCCGCTACGAGCCTGCCCGCAATGCTGCGCATAGCGCTGCAGGCGGGCCGGCGACCGGCCAGTGGACGCGCTACGGACGCATGGATGAGACCGACATGTACTTCTACCCGTTGTGCGGCGCCGACGGCACAGTGGCGGGACTGGTCAAGATGTGCAAGCCGCACGTGGTAGCGCTGGATCCAAAGACCCTCAGGCATTGCGCCGTCGGCCCCGTCATCGAAACACAGGAGCGCAGCGGCAGCATTGACCTCTACAAAGGCAAAGACGGACTGCTCTACATCAGGTCCAGCGAAGGCAATTTCCGCGTGCAAGGGCTGGAAGCGGTCAAGGCGGCCGCGCTGCCTGACCCGATGCCGCCGCGCAACACCATGCCCGACGGCGCCACGGTCGAGTTCGCCGACCAGTCCACGTTCGATTTCCGCAAGGTTCGGCTCACGCCGCCGAAGGGTCCGCCGCGCATCCTGTCGTTAGACTGGCGGGGCGCGGGCACGGACATTTTCCTCATTCACCATGGGCCCGACGGACGCCTCTACGGTTCGAGCATCCTCCCCGAGCGGTTGTTCTCGTGTCGGCCGGACGGCTCGGACATGCTTGACCACGGCCAGTGCAGCGTCTCCGGCGGCGAGGCGTACTCGATGGGCAATCTCGACGGCAAGCTGTATATCGCCTCGTATCCCAGTGCCCGGCTGACGATTTACGACCCGAAAAAGCCGTACAAATTCGGCACGGAGCCGGGGTCGAATCCGCGCGACGTGGGCGTGGCCGACCCGGTAGCGTGCCGGCCCCGTGCCATGCTCGCCGGGCCGGCGGGCAAAGTCTGGATCGGCGCTGTGCCCGACTACGGCATGTGGGGCGGAACCCTCAGCGCCTACGACCCTAAGACGGAAACGTTCACCAGCCACCGCCATCTTATCAAGGATTGCAACGTCGTGGCGCTGGCGTGGCTGCCCAAGCGCGAGCGCATTCTCGTGGGCACAACCGTCCACGGCGGGTCAGGCACGCAGCCCCGCGCCGACAGGTGCGCCTTCGTCTGGTGGGACCCGCGCCGCGATCAAGCGGACGGCATCGAAACGTTCGGCATCCACGACCTGCACGGCATCATGGATATCGTCCGCGTGGATGATCGCCACGTGTACGCGGTGGTGGTACGCCACGCGCCCGATCCCCCGCCGGGCGCCTCTGAGCATACGGCCGAGCTGGCGCTGATTGACCTGGATGAAAGGCGCGTAATAGATCGTTCGCGCTTTGGAGGCGAGTTCGGCTGGCCGCTGGAAGTGGCGTTGCAGAAGGGGCCAGACGGCGCCTGGTACGGCGCCACCAAGGTCTCTCTGTATCGCATTACCCCCGGGACGGCCCAGCGCGCTATTCTATGGCGCTGCGGAATGGAGGAAAGCGATCAGCAAGTGAGCGTGGGCGGACCCATCGTCGGACACACCTACTACTTCGCCAGCGCCCATCGCCTGCGCGCCATTGAAATCCCGGAAGGCGTCTGAATCAGCGCGCTCATAGATACTTCCGGAAAAACTCAAAGGCTTTTCGCCCGGCAAAGGCGTGCGGTCCGGGAAAGACGTCCTTCCATAAGCGCTCTTGCGCGCCGGCGGCGCGATAGATTCGGCGGACGCCTTCATATCCCTGGAGCAGGTCGTGGATCGGGAAGCAGTTGTCATAAATGCCCATTTCCAGCAACAGCGCTCGCGGGGCAATCAGACCGGCGATGTCGGACGTATCGAAGTAGCGGTAAATACCCGGCACGATTTGAGAACCGCAGAAGTTGGCCTGCTTGATGCCGAATCCCCGCCAGGGGTTGATATAGCTGATAATATCCGCCGCTTTGATCCGCGGCTCGGCGGCCGCGGTAAAGGTGGTCATGGTGCCGCCCTGCGAAAGTCCCATCATGCCGATCCGGTTTTTATCCACCTCAGCGCGCGTTTCTAAGTAATCCACACAGCATTTCATGTCCCAGATATTCAATGTCAGGGTGTAAAGATTCAGCAACGCCCCTTTGATGAAGTTGACATTGCAAGGGTCACGGCCGGGGAAAGGATCGGGGCCGTCCCGCCGCTCGCCGAAACAGCGCAGGTCGGGCGAGAGCGTCAGGAACCCGGCCTGGGCCATCTGTTCGCCGTAGTTATAGTTTAAGGTCTTGATGTTCTGCTCGTGCTCGGGCGATGACCTGATCCCCGCGACCGCGTCTTTGCCGTAGGGGCCATGCCCATGACTGCAGATGATGGCCGGGTTTTTGCGGTTGGCCTTCAGGCCTTTGGGACGCAGCACCTGGCAAGGCACCGCCATGAAAGCCTCGGAATTGAAAACCACCCGCTCGCGGATCAGCGCGCCTTCCTCGACTGAGCTTTCCACTACAGCCTTGAGCGGCACGCGCTCAGGCCAGGCGCCCAGCAGCTCCAGGTAGCGGGGCAGCGCTTTCCGGCGCCAGGCGCGCCAGGCGGCCGGGCTGTTGCCGCGGAACTGCAAGAGCGGGGTCCAGTTCTCGGCGACTTTTTCCCAATACGCTTGCATCGAGAAATTACGGGTGACTCTGGCCATTTTCATGTTTCCTCCGGGAATTACGCAGGACTGTTTCGTTGGAAATTAAGGCGGCCTTATGCCCGCAACCCATTATCCAACTTATTACAAACATACACGCAAAAACGTGTATCTTTACGGGAAAGCGTCTAATAATTGCAAATAGTCCGGGAATGTCAAATGCGGAGGCAATGGGCGGAAAACCCACTTGACGGTAATCGCTCAGCCGGCTAAGAAAATACAGTCAAAAAGCGGGCAAGGGTGGAACCATGAAATTGAGTAAAATTAACTCCATAAACCGCAGGGGGCGAAAGGCCTGCCCGAGCTCGGCCAGGGTTGGCCGGGCGGTTCTTGCTCGCCTGGCCGCCACGATGGCCGCGGTCTGCTTCTGCATTTTGCTCAATTCGGCCGCGGCCGAGGTCATTGTCGAAAGCACGACCTGGACCAAATACAACAATGTTATCCCGACCACCTCAGACGTAAGCTCGACCGACGGTCGCATCCCGCTGGGCACTGGCGGCAGGGGCGATCAAACTCATTCTGGCGACGCAACTGTAATTAAGGCTGGGAACACTTACAAAATGTGGCACGGGGGACACGATGGCACCAACTATCGCCTTTACCATGCTTCCAGCGTTCCGCCGCCCGGCATGATTTTCTCTTCCTGGTGAATCCCAACTTATCGGGATTCCTCCCGTTGCAGCAGAGCCAGCCTTCCTGCGCTGATTTATGACACGCTGATTTATCACGCTTGCCATTCCACCCGGCGGCCCTCTATAGTTGTGTTACATTTTCATCGAGAGCCGATAACCCATGGTAGGATGCGGACGAGTAGGATTGCTTACCGCAACCACAGAGGGTCGTGGCATGAATGCTTTGAATGAATTTCTGACGATCTTGGTGGGGCTCGCGGCGTGGGCTGCGCCGAGCAGCGTGCTGACTGGGCCAGTGTCGAACGGCGCGGCCGCGGCGACTGCTGCTTTGTCCCCATTTGTCTCCATCGTCGCCTTGCACCGGCGGGCCCGGGAGCTCGACAGCCTGAATGGAGGCGGCTGGCACAAGGCTGACCTTTGGGATGATAATGGTCGCTACTACTGGCAACATGGGCTGACACGCGCTTGACAGCGGTATGTCGGATTGCTAAGAATAGCTTCCAAGAAGGGGCAAGAGCGTTACAATGAAATTGGCCAAAACTAATTGCTATTTTAAGATCAAGCGCAGCCTATTCTTGATCCCCTGGGTAGGCAAAGTTATCCGGTTGGTTCTTGCCGGTGGCATGGTTATGGCCGGCTTGATTTTCATTTCCTTCGGAATAGGGAACGCCCAGGCAGCCACGGTCACGTGGATCGCCTCCGGTACCAACGACTGGTTTGGAACCAACAACTGGAGCAGCCAGTCGGCGCCAACCAACGGCGATGAGGTTGTCATCAACTACACCAACGTTGGTGTCCTCCTGACCAACACCACGGCGGAGTTGAGTTCGCTGCTCATCACTAACGCAGCCACGCTGATTTTTTCCAACTGGGACACCACCCTCAACGCAACCAACATCTACATTCTGCGCAATGCCATCGTTACTTGCGTCGGGCCGCTCACCAATAATGTCATGACCAATAATGTTTACCTGAACTGCTCAAATCTGACGGTGGCTGGTGGCGGCAAAATTGACGTCAACGGCAAGGGCTACCGCGGCGGTTACTACACGACCGGCGGATACGGACCGGGCGGCGCCGTGGCGAATACCGCGCACGGCGCCTCACATGGCGGCATGGGTGGTGGACAAACAGCGGCAAGCAGTGCGCCGAAATACATTTACGATCGGCCCGAGAGTCCAAATCTGGCCGGCAGTGGCGGTGCCTGGTGGAATGGACTAACCTGTCATGGGGGTGGTGCGATTCGCGTTGCAGCCACAGGGACCGTGACGGTTGACGGTGTGGTCTCGGCCAACGCCACGGATTCCAGCGACAACAGTTATGGCGGCGGATCGGGCGGTGCCGTATGGATCACCTGCAGCCGGATTATCGGCACCGGCGTGGTCTCCGCCGCCGGTGGGAAAGGCGGGGCTCCTACTGGCTATGGCGGCCATGGCGGCGGCGGCCGCATCGCGATTGTATATGACACAGCCGCCCAGCAGGGCACCTGCGACGTCTCGTTTGTTGCGCGGCCCGGGATCGGAAACGCAAACGGCCCGCCGGGCGAGATCGGCACACTCTGGTTCACCGACACACAGCTTTTCCCGACCAACCCGGGGCTGAGTCAGTTTGTCGGCCAGGTCATCAGCGGCGCCGGCGTCTATAACTTCGATACGCTTGCGTTCAACGGGGGATGGGTGCGCTTCCTGACGAGCAACCAGGTGCTGCGCGTCACGAACGATCTGCGCGTCGCGGCGGGGGGGACCTTCGATGCCGGCGGAGAATCATGGCTGTGGAACTCCGGCTACGGTTTTATGCGATTCGCATCGAATCTGCCCACCGTCCAGATAGGCGGAAATTTCCTGATCGGCAGCGGCGCGGTGCTGAATATCTACAGCGCCCTCACGAATGCCGCGCAGCCCACCGGCGCGCTGGTGACGGTCGGCGGGCTGCTCGCCGTAACGAATGGATCCGCGGTTTATCCCTACTCGCAC
>JACPGN010000209.1 GCA_016182435.1 Lentisphaerota bacterium
ACCTTCCTGGCGCTACTGGAGCTGATCCGCCTGCGCCAGGTGGTAGCCCGGCAGTCGGCCGCCTTCGGCGAGATTGTGATTGCGCGCCCGGAGACGGCTGAACAGAGGACGGACGGCGGACGGAAGACAGACGACGGACGACAGAGGACAGACGACGGATGACGGACCACGCGGGACGCGTGGCAAGCGACAGATTTATCCCGCGTTGCGCGGGACGACGAAGGACAACCTGCCCTGCGAAGCCCGAAGGGCAAATCAGGGACGACGGAGGACGGACATCGGATAACAGACGGCGGATGACTGTTTAATGTAGCCGCGGCGGTGACGCCGTGGCCGCCGACGGAATCCACGCCCTCACGGGCGCGGCTACCCGGATTATCCGACTCCGGCAGGAAATTCTTTTGCTTAACTTTGTGGGGAAACAAGAACCGGATTTTTTATGACGGCAGAAACCCAGCAAGCGGCCGACGGCCAGGCCCTACCCGAGCTCAAGCAGGTTGTGGGCGGATTGCTCTTTGCCGCGCATAAACCCGTCAGCGTGGCCGAGTTGCACGAGGTATTAACCCAGGTGAACCAGAACGAGCAGAACGCCAGGCTATTCAGCCGTGTCCAGGAGCGCGATATCCGCGCCGCCATTGAACAGGTGAAGACCGAGTTGGCCGAACGCAAGCTGGGTGTTATCCTCGTGGAAGTGGCCGGCCGATTCCGGTTCCAGTCTGATCCGGCCGCCGGCCCCTGGGTGCGGCAGTTGCTCAATCTGGACAAGCCTACGCGCCTTTCCAAACCGGCCCTGGAAACCCTGGCGATCATCGCCTATCGCCAGCCGATAACCCGCGCCGAAATCGAGGCGGTGCGCGGCGTCAACATTGACGCCATGATGCGCCACTTGCTGGAGCTGCAACGCATCACCGG
Organism: Lentisphaerota bacterium; assembly: GCA_016182435.1. Next base: position 913 of record JACPGN010000209.1, read on the forward strand.
CCGCAGCGAATTGCCGGGACGCCCGTTGCAGTACGGAACAACGAGCTTGTTCCTGGAACATTTTGGCTTAAGCAGCGTCAAGAACCTGCCGGGCATCGAGCAGTTATCGCGGCGGGAAGCCGAGCGGGTCGGACGGAAGACGGAAGACAGACGACAGACGACAGACGACGGCCCGGAGAAGACGGAGGATGGCGGACGGAAGACAGACGACGGCCCGGAGGGCGAAGGTAGGACAGACGACACCGTACAACAGAAAACGGATGAAGCAAACGCCCAACGCCAGGCTCCGCCGGAGCGCTTCGCCCAGGCGAGTCGAATGGAAGAGCGGACGGAGGATGGCGCCGCGCCAGACGACCAAGAGCGGAAAGCGGAGGAAGAAGAGGGAGAACAAGGAAGAAGAAGACGAGTACGACGAAGACGAGGATGACGAAGACGAGGATGATAATGACGAGGTTGATGAGGACGAGGATGATGAAGGGAAAGAGGAGTGAACCCATGCATGTCAGCGAGCTGCGAAAAAAGATTGATGCTTTGGATCGGCGCCTGGTCAGCCTGCTGAATGCGCGCGCCCGGCTGGCCGTCCAGATCGGCCAACGGAAGCTCTCAACGACTGACGAAGTCTATGTGCCCGCGCGCGAGAAAGCCGTGCTCGAACACGTTCAACGGGCTTCCCGTGGTCCCCTGGGCAAAGAAGCTATTCTGGCCATCTACCGGGAGATCATGTCTGCCGCGCTGGCCCTCGAGCGGCGGTTGCAGGTGGCCTACTTCGGTCCGGCCACCACGTTCACCCACCAGGCCGCCCGCCGGCGGTTCGGCGCCAGCGTGGATTATGTCGCTTGTGAAACTATCGCCGACGTCTTTGAAAGCGTGCAAAGAGGCCAGGCCGATTATGGCGTAGTCCCGATCGAAAATTCGACCGAGGGCGCCGTAACCCACACCCTGGATGAATTCGTGCGGACGCCGCTCAAGATCTGCGCGGAAATTTATCTGCCGATTTCCCACCACCTGATGGCTCGCGGAGGGCGCCGGGACCTGCGGCCACGCCAAGAGCGTGGCAAGCGCATTTATCCCGCGCTGCGCGGGATAGCCAGCCACAGCCAGGTATTCGCCCAGTGCCGCAAC
>JACPGN010000012.1 GCA_016182435.1 Lentisphaerota bacterium
CATCGTTAGCGCGCAGGTCGAGCACGTGTTCCCTGGCGTCCTCGTCCGTGACGGTCACATACTCATGGTTTTTGGCCAGCAGGCTGTTGCCCGTGTCTTCATAGTTATATTTCCAGCCGAACAGGAATTCATTGGTAGCGCCGAAATGGCCGTTGACTACCAGGTTCGAGCCGGAGAAAGCCGCGGCGGTGGCAAGCAGATACACGATTGCCAAGATTATCCAGGTTTTCATGACACCTTTATAAGTCGTGTTTTTTGGTTCGGACGTTCCCTTAACCCAGCGTTGCGCGCTGGGCTATGATGTAGCACCCCTTTGGGGCGCATTGTCAGCAGGCCAAAGGCCTGCAACACTTGTCCTGCGTAGCCTCTTGCGAAGCAGGATCATAGCCTGGGGTGGCCGCTTAGCGCCCGGCGCTGACGCGGCAACCCCAGGACTCAAGCCATATTCCGTAGTTTTCTTAGTAGCCATTCTAAGCCCAACAGTCCAATAATGCAAGCCAGAACCGGAATATTGTTCCAGAGCGAAAGGTAGCTCGCCCGCTCCTCCTTGGCGCTCGGCACGGTGATTGCGGAGAGCACCTGGCTGACTTCTTCAGGTTCCAAAAAGCGGCCCTTGCTGGCATCGGCTAGGCTCAGCAGAACTCCAGTATTGGCCGCACGGGGCACGGTTTCCGGAGTGAAGGGCTGAACAAAAAACGGGAAGGGCACGGAGACAAGCTTCTGACCGCCGACTTCACAGGAGGCCACGGCATTGTGCACTCCGGCTTTCTGCGGGGAAACGCTCACGCTGTAGCCGGGATATTTCTTGCCGGCGGCCGTAGTGATGTCCTGCCTGGTCATGCGGAACGGGATTTTGCGGTCGTCCGGTTCCTGCACTTCGCAAGTAACAACCACGTCTTTGCCCACCATGCCGTCCGGCGTTGTGAGCCGCGCCTTAAGCTCAATGGTCTCGCCGGGAAATACTTTATCCTGATCGGCGGCCAACTCCAACTGGTACACCTTCATGTCCGTTTCGGCCGGAGAGAGCCACAATAACAACTGGCTCCAGAGCCGCTGGTAATAATTGATTTCTCCGGGGGCTAATTGCCAGCGCCAGAGCGAATCGGTCAGCACGGCGGCCACTTTGCCCTGGCCGTATTTCTGGATCACCAGCACGGGTGAACGGCCCTGCGGCGTTTCGGCATTGACCAGCGCCGTTGCGCCGGGCGTGAGCGCGCCGCCGGTAAAAACGGAAAGAACCGGCGGAATCTTGTTCCAAACAGCCTCGTCATCGGTGGTAAAGACCGGGTGGGCCCGGCCTTCGCCGGTCAGCGCCAGGACAAACTGATTTTCCTCAAGGTTCAGCAGTTCGGCGGCTTTGATCGGCATGATTTTGCCGGGCGGGCCGGTCATCAGACCTTGGGCACCCCAGGCCTTTGGCCCGCCGAGGACGACCAGGCTGCCGCCATTGGCCACGAAGGCGATGATGGCTTCAGCGCGCTCTTTGCCCAGTTCAGCTTGATCGAGGTCGCCCAGGACCACCATCTTGAAGTTGAGCAACTGTTGTTCGTTCAAGTCCGGTGCGGCCGCGCCTGCGGCGCCGTAACTTAAGAATCGGCCACTGGGTCCGCGAACAAAACAGACCGGCGTAATTTCCTTAAGCGCTTTGAGAACGCGGACGAGGTACTTTGATTCCCAGCGTGGCACGCCCTCGAGGTAGAGCAGGCGATTTTTGGTGTCAATAACCTGCACGGTGACCGAAGCGGCGTTGTCGTTGGTGTGGGTTTCGCCCTCGATGCGCGGCACCCGCACGGTATAGATAAAATTGCCCGTAACCGGATGCGCCAAGCGGAAAACTAACTGGCGCCGGCCGCCTTCGTCCGGGATTTCCACCGGCGCGGTATTAATTAACTTGCTCGCTTCCCCGGCGGCGCTGACATAAAGCTCGGCATCTACCGGGCGTCCGCGCGTGCCCTGGCCGGCGATGCCGACCTTGAGCTCGCTATCCCAGCCAACCACCACGCGCCGCGGCGTATCCGGGACTTCCACGCGCAGGTCCGGCTCCACTTTCCAGATATTGCTCGGCTCTAATCGAACGGTATAGACCGGGTAAGCGCGGGGTTCCGCGGCCCATCCATCGTCGGCTTCGCGTGTATCGAGGCCGTCGCTCAAGAGCAGCACACCGGCCACCGGTTGGCCCCGGTAACGCTCGAAGAGCCTGGTCAATGACTGGCCGAGCACGGTGCTTTTCCCATCGGGATGCAGTGCTTGCGCTTCCGCCAGAGATTGGCGCGAACCCAAGTCGCCGGCAAAGGCCACATAATCCAGGTCGCACGCGCGCGCGAGCGTTTTCACCCATGGCTGGCTTAGGACGCTTTGAGCTGTCTGCCAGCGTGACTTGAGGGTTAGCCCCGGAGGCGTCAAGGCCATGCTGGCGGACTGGTCCAGGGCCACGATAAAGCGCGGCTTGCGCAGCTCGGTCAATATCCGCTTAAGCGACGGCAACAGCAGGCACCAGCCCAGAAGAGCGATGACCAGCAGGCGTCCAAAAGCCAGCAGCAGCACGCTGAAATTACGGGGCAGATACCGCCAGAAGCTGAAGAGCCCGACCCCGGCCGCAAGCGCCAGTGCGGCGATAATCAACGCCAAAGGCAACGTGTGTTCAACTATAAGTTCGCCGGTCATGTAACCCAGTAATTAGTGTTCAGTGTTCGGTGTTCAGTCTGTCGTCCGATCTTCCATTCGACGTTGGGTGTCCCGCGTAACGCGGGATAAATTCGGCGCTTGCCACGCGTTTCGCGTGGTTGAGCGTTGGACGTTTGCTTTTGTTACGACTCTGCGGCGCTGCCCTTTACCCGGCCGGTCAGGTCAATTTTTAATTGCTCCGTCAGCGTCCGGCTCTTGCGGCTGGCGCGGTTGGCGACAAAAAGTTCGATAACACAGAGCAAGAACACCAGCCAGAGCAACGGTTCGGCCAGTGGTCGGCCGAGGCGGCGTTCCTTGATGAGCCGCAGAAGATCATCCTTGCTTTCGACAACATTGAGGGCGGAGATGCCGGTGAGCGCCGGAAGATCCGCGGGACTGACGCGGGTCAGGTCCGATTCCGAGCGCCGGACATTGACGGCGAAAGCCGGCTGAGAAGCTCCGCCTGCGGCCGGCTGCAACGTGTAAAGGCCGGGACGGGTGAGCGCCTCAATAATAAGCGAATTGTCCTGGCCGGTCTTACGCTCTCGCAGAACCACGGCTTTCCCGGCGGGATCACGCAATTCCGTGTTGGGTGGCAGCGCGCCCAAGAGCTCGGCTGACGCCAGATTCCGACCGGTCCAGATAAAGGGTTGGCTTTGCTTCAGACCCGCGCTGTAGAACACGAGCTGATGCGCGATCGGCAGGAAAAAGGGCGAGAGCGGCAGATTGCTCCAGCGGCGGTCCGCGGAAACTGAAAAGGCGAGCACACATCCCCTGCCGA
>JACPGN010000013.1 GCA_016182435.1 Lentisphaerota bacterium
ACCCGCGCAGCAGGAACTGTTTGCCCGCCTGGCCGTGCTGGCCTGTGATTTTCTCCAGCAAGCCGCCGATCCGGATATGGCGCTCAACAACTGGGAGCGCTTTGTGCGGGCTTTGCCGGATGCCGCCGGCCATTTTCAGTTGCTTCTGTCCCAGCCGCGGCGGCTGGAAATTCTCATGGGCATTTTCTCGGCCAGCCAGTTCCTGGCCGATACGCTCATCCGCAACCCGGAATTTCTGGATTGGGTTACCAGTTCGGCCGTGCTGCATGGGCTACGCCCGCGCGAGGTGATCGAGGCGGACCTGCGCGCGTTTGTGTCCACGGGTGCGCCGGCCGACCGGCTCAATGGCTTGCGGCGCTTCCGGCGTCGCGAGATTTTACGCATTGGCACGCGCGATATCTGCCTGCATGCGCCCATCCAGGAGATTACCGGGGCGCTCGCGGACCTGGCCGAGGCTTGCCTCCGGCCGGCCCTGGCCTGGGCCTGGGAAACGATTGCTGGAGAGGATCTGCCCGAGCGGCGGTCCTGGGAAAATAATTTCTGCATTCTGGCTTTTGGCAAACTGGGCGGCCGGGAGCTAAACTACAGTTCCGACGTTGATCTGCTGGGCTTGTGCGCCGATGCGCTGCCGGGTGAGTTTTCCTCCGCCAGAGGTGGCGAGCCGTTGGAACTTTTTGCCCGGGTGTTGAAACTTCTCCGGCAGAACCTCTCGACCCACCTGGAGGAAGGGCACGCCTACCGGGTGGATTTCCGCCTGCGGCCCTATGGCGCGGCCGGCCATCTGGTCTATACCGTTTCCGGATTGGCCGACTATTATGTTAAAAAGGCCGCGTCCTGGGAAATCCAGGCCCTGCTCAAGGCGCGGCCGGTGGCCGGTAACGAGGCCTTGGGCGCAGCCTGGTTGGAACGTATCCGGCCGATTTTCTCCCGGGCGCAGCCGAGCGCAACAATTATCAGTTCGATCAAAGCTTTGCGGGCTTTTGCCGTGAAGGATGTTGCCGCTCGGGACGATGTCAAGAGCGGGCTGGGAGGAATTCGGGACATTGAATTCCTGGTGCAGGGGCTCCAGTTGATTCATGTTCCTCGCCATAGCGAGCTGCTGGTCGGCAATACGCTCGCGGCGCTCCATCGGCTGAAGACGCACAAGATTCTGCCGGAAGAGGTGGTCGGCCAGTTGCAGGCCGATTACACGTTTCTGCGCCGGGTAGAGCATACTTTGCAGATTTTTGAAGACCGTCAGATTCACGAGCTGCCCAAAGCGGCGGAAGCGCGCGCGGCGCTGGCGCGGCGGGTCCTGGGCTTGAACGCTACCGCCGCGCAATTTGCCGCCGCAGTGAGCGCCTGCCAGCAGCGCGTGCGAGAGACTTACGCGCAATATCTGCTTAAAGCCGCGGTATGAACCATGCTTAATTGACCTCCTCAACACACATGCCTATACTTCCCCTATAAATCAATGATTTGGAAACTCGGAAATCAATACTAATACTGTTAGCCCTTGGAGAAACTTATGCCAGCCATCAAACAACGAAAGAGAGAGGAATCGATCAGACAATCGTCAAGTGAAATATCCTTCTCTACCGCCCCTTTCTTCGCAAAGTTGGTTGCTGTATCCGCTGGTTCGGGAACGTTCTTAGTTGCCATACTATTGGTGAAAATAGTAGTCGCCAGCTTTCCTCCTGGTCTTCGTGAATGTTGGGACAACACGGAAAAATCAACGGGAGGTCTAATATTTAGGGCGGTATTATTGTTCAGTATTGCTATCTACACTGCTAGTGTCGGTGTCAAGGTTCTTGCCCGCAGGACAGGCAAAGAACATAAAAAAGAAAAGATTGGCTAACAACTCGTTGGCCGAAAAAAGGGGCGAAAATTCAAACTTGGCAGAACAGCACGCAATAATGTACAGTTCTGGGCAGATTGGAGGTATTGAGATGAAAACGATCAGTTTCACCGAATTCAGAAGCCATGCCTCGGGCATGATGACAAAAGTTGAGCACGGAGAGACGCTTCTCGTGGTCCGCCACGGTCGGCCAATTGCCGAGATCTCACCCGCTACGGATCAGCAACCATCCTGGAAGCGTCCTGCCCTGCGCTTGTCTGCAAAGGGTGCGGGCTTGGCGGCCGCTATCCTCGAGGAGCGTGAGCGTGAAACTCTTTCTTGATTCGTCCGCGTTCGCTAAGCGGTTTGTCGAAGAACCCGGCAGCCAACAAGTAGAGGATCTTTGTTCTCAAGCAACAGAACTATGCCTGAGTGTCATTTGCGTTCCGGAAATTATAGCCGCTCTGAATCGGCGACTCCGCGAGAAACGTCTTAGCAGACAGGAATACATCCAGGCGAAACAGCGTCTTGCCCAAGACGTGCGTGATGTCGTTATCATCAATCTGACTTCAGAGGTCATACACACGAGTGTAATTGTTCTGGAAACCAAGCCTGTGCGGGCTATGGATGCTCTCCATATCGCGTGTGCTCTGGAATGGCATGCGGACTGGTTCGTATCTTCAGACCGTCGGCAGATAACGGCGGCAAGAAGTTCTGGTCTGAGAACCAAGCAGATATAATTGGCCAACCAACGCCTGCACTTTATCGTCACGAAGCGCGCCGAAAAGTGAGGCACATCATTCGCAAGGATAGGATGATGGCATGCGCCATTGACAACCATTATGGTTGCGATATGGTTACAGCATGAAAACCATAACTCTAAAAGATATTCCGCAGCCGGTTCATACCGCCCTTAAGCAACTGGCGAAGCAACACGGTAGAAGCCTCAATAAAGAAGCCTTGGCTTGCCTGGAAATGATTGTCGCGCCGGCCAGAGTGAATATCAACGCATTGATGCTCGATATACGAAACCATCGGGCATCCCTTCCGGGCAGATTGAATGATCGGCTGATCCGGATGGCAAACGCCGAAGGCCGCCCATGATCGTTGCCGATTCGAATCTCATCGCACTGGAACTGACCTTTCACCACAACATCACCGCCTATGACTGAGAATTCGTAGTCTTGGCTAAACAACTTGGCGTGCCGTTTGTGACATTTGACAGATCCGTGAGGAAGGCATTCCCAAGCGTCGCCATTGCGGCAGAAGATTTTCTGAATCACTGATGCGAACAATCGGTTGCGCCCTACGCGCCACAAGTTGCACGCGGGTGAATCGTGTCGTTCAGCGGATAAGGGCTGAGAGAATCAGGATAGGCGGAGCGTCAGGCCTGGTTGAAATTAGAGAATGGTGTGCTATAGTGCCGGGCGAACAAGAAAACCATGGATCGCGAGCGTATTAAGCAGTCACTGGCTTCCCCCGTGCCGTCTATTCGCACTCCCTTTGACGCCGAGGGCAACATAGATTTCGCCGCCTTAGGCGCAATGGTGGAATTCTGCATTGGCGGCGGCAGCCAGGCCCTGATTCTGACCGCCGGTGACAGCCTGTATCCTTTGCTCACGGAGTCGGAAATCAGCCGGGTAACCAAGGCTGTGGTGGAGCTCGCGCGCGGGCGCGCGGTGGTGGCCGCTTGCACCGGGTGGTGGAACACCGATAAGTGCGTGGAGTTTGCGCGCTACTGCCGGGATGTTGGCGTTGATATTCTTATGACCTTAACCGCCAACTGGTACCCGGAATGTCTGAGTGTTCAGACGATGGTGGAGCACTTTGCCGAGGTGGCCCGGCATATCCCGGTGATGGCCAACACTGGTTGCCTGCATTACCCCGGTAAATCGGTCGGGCTGGCGGTTGCCCGGCGGCTGGTGAAGGAAGTGGACAATATTATTGCCGCCAAGTGCGACGTGCAGGGCGAGTTTGATCGCAAAGTTGTTCTGCTGGCCAAAGACAAGTGGACCTTGTTTGCCGGCGGCACCAAGCAATTTCACCTGGAATTGCACCCTTACGGCTGCCAGGGCCACATGTCTACCTTTATGACCTTCAAGCCGGAAATTGCGCAACGTTACTGGAAAGCTATCCGGCAAAATGACCTCGGCGCGGCGGCTGAAGTTATTGCGCGCTATGACCATCCGTTTTTTGATTTTATTCACAGTTTGCCGGGCGGGTTTGACGCCGGGATGCACGGCGTCTATGAGCTCTACGGGTTAGCCCGGCGCTGGCGGCGCAAGCCCTTTGTCAGTCTGGCCGATCAGGATTTGCGCAAATTGAGGGAATTTCTGGTCGGCTTGCAAATTCTCTGATGAAGAAAGGCTCTTTCTTAAAACGTGTGATCCATGATTTATGTAGCCGCGGCGGTGACGCCGTGGCCGCTGGAAGAATCCACGCCCTCATGGGCGCGGCTACAAACCAAATATCTTAAAGATAATACCGCCGGCATTAATCCCGTCCCCGGGAAGAAGGAGGAATAATGACTAACATCGAATGCCTGAAATCAGGACTGATCTATAGAAATCCCAAACCGCACGTGCGCAGCATTCACGCTTATTTCCCTTCGGTCGTGGCGCTGAGCGCCACCGAGCTGCTGGCTACTTTCGTGCTGGGCGAGGCGTTCGAAGCGGCTAATTTGCAGGTTAATATCGCCAGGTCCTTGGATGGCGGCGAAACCTGGCGCCTGGAAGGGCCGCTGCCGGTCGGCACACTGGCCAGGCCGACTTCCAATACCGGCCGGATCACGGTAATGGAAAATGGCGAGATAGTTGCCTTCGTCATCAGGCATGATCGCTCGCGCTTGGAGGAAGGGTTTGCCAATCCGCGGAATCTGGGATTCATAGCCGGCGAACTACTGATTGTGCGCTCGCGCGACGGCGGGCGGACTTGGTCCCCGCCGGCGACTTTAGCGCCGCCCTTGGTCGGGCCGGAGTTCGAGATGTGTTGTCCAATCATTCCGTTGCGGGATGGGCGCTGGCTGCTGCCGACCTCAACCTGGCGCAACTGGGACGGCCATTGCCCGAACGGAATGAAGGCGGTCGCTTTGGTCTCGCGCGATCGCGGCTTAACCTGGCCGGAATATGTTGACGTTATGGCCGATCCCCAGCGCGAGATCATTTACTGGGAATCCAAGGTTCTGGAACTGCCCGACGGCCGGCTGCTGGCCGTGGCCTGGGCTTACGATGAAAAGCGCTCCAGCGACCTTCCTAACCAATATGCGCTCAGCGTTGACGGCGGCAAAACATTTTCCCGGCCCCGGTCAATGGAGTTGCAGGGTCAGACGTTGACTTCCATAGCACTCGATGACGGCCGGATCTTGAGCGTTTATCGCCGAACCGATAAGCCTGGGTTATGGGCCAATGTGTCCCGGCTGAAGGGAGATAGCTGGATCAATGAAAGCGAGTTGCCGTTGTGGGGCGTCAACCTGGCCGGCTTGATGGGCACGAGCGCGAATATGGCGCAGAACTTTGCGGTCTTGCGCTTCGGGGCGCCCTGCCTGACGCGCCTGGCGAATGGTGATTCCGCCATAGGCGGATCCCTGGCCGAGCTCGGGCAGGCCGCCTCAGGTGGAATCTTTGCGGCTTGCTGGTGCGTGGAAGATTGTGTTTCCAATATTCGCTATTTTTATTTACGGTTACGCGCCTGAGCGCAAAGCATATACATAACGACACAAGTCAACGCCGCGTGAGGGCACGCGGCCTACAGAAAATAGCCGACATTGTTCCGCCAGAGAGGCGGATCCGCCTTTGGCTGGAAGGCCCGGTGCCCCTGGCCGACGCTCGGGCAGGCCCCACCGGGCGCACTGGATTTATGTCGCTATGCTTAGAGGAGCGCCGATGTTTGCCAAAGAGCAGGCGGTTTTCATTACGGCGGTGGGGACGCCCCTGGATGAAGCGGGCGACCTGGTTGAAGAGAGTTTCCGGCGGCACCTGAACGACC
>JACPGN010000210.1 GCA_016182435.1 Lentisphaerota bacterium
AGCCGGTTAAAACTGCCGAAATCAATCCGGTTTTGCTCCTGATCGCCCAGATATGGTTTCGTATAGACGTGCGTATTCCAGTTGTCTTTCTGGATCAACATGCCGTCCACGCTGACTGCGCCCGCCTCCGCCCAAGCGCTACGGCGTGGCAGGCCCGCCGTCGCCAAGGGTTCCTCCTTCGCTGAAGCTTCGGCGGACAAGATGGCGGGCAGGCCCGCGGTCAGCAAGCGCCTCATTTCCCGGCCAAAGGGATCATCGCCGGTGACGCCAAAGGCATGGACTTCGCGGACGTTCAGGGCCAACAGGTTCATGATCACATTGCCGGCGCCGCCGAGGGTATAGCGTTGAGCGCGAATCGGCCTGGTCGCCAGGCCGGTTTCCACCGAGGTCTCCGCCGCCGAGGGATCAATGAACCAATAGCTGTCAAGGCAGAAGTCGCCAATGACGGCGATCCGCGCGCGGCTGACCGAATCCAAGATGTCCTTCAAGTTGATTTTATCCATACGGGGTATTTCCACGTGGTCCCGGTCGAACCTAGGCGGACAAAATGCTTATCGGGCATAAACCTGCCGGCCCTGGCCGACTCCCTGGCCGAGCCTCGGGCACAGGCGGGCAAGCGCCTTGCCAGGGGAAATGCTTATCAGCCGGCCAGGTTGAAGGCCAGCCTAAAATGCGTATTTTTTCATAGCGGGTTGAGCCTCTTGGCGGTAGTCTATCCGTCATTCGGTGGCCTGCCCGAGCGTCGGCCAGGGCTGGTTTGTCGTGATACGGAGCTATAACGTAGCACCCCTTTGGGGTGCGGACCATCGGGACGCCAACGGCGTCGGACTCATCCTGGGGTTGCACCCCAGGCTATAATCCTGCTTCGCCAGAGGCTACGCAGGACAAGTGTAGCTGCCCTTCAGGCAGCAGAAACAAAACCGCGACCCCAACGGGGTCGGACATCATAGCCCAGGGTTTCCGCCATAGGACACCCTGGGTTGAATATGCAACCAGATCAGAGGGAGGAGAAGCCATTGAAGGCGGGAACTGATGCGGTTCCGGCATGGATGGAGAACGCCGTTGTCATCCAGCCCTGGTCGGATGAAGGCAGCGAAGATTTCTACGTGAAGGATGTTCCGCGACATCAACAATTCTCCCGTTCCCTTCGCCGGCGAGACGGCCTGCTGCTCGAACAACGAAGAATTTTTCCAAAGGACGCTCGATTACACCGCCGGCCTGGTCAGAACGTATGCTCCCGACGGGATCATGATGGACAACAATTTCATCCCCGGCAATCTGAGCTGCCGCTGCGCGGCCTGTCAGAAGAAGTTCCGGGAATACATTCTCGGCAAGTATTCGAGCGACCATGCGCAGAAACGGTTCAGAGTCGCGCCCGATGCGTTGATGATCCCCGAGAAGCGCTCAGCGCTGTTCGAGGAATGGATTAACTGGCGCTATCACGTCGTTCACGATTGGAGCGAGCGGACGCGCAAGCGCCTCAAGGAGATCAAGCCGGACCTTGGCGTTACGGCCAACACCGGTTACGGCTCCTGGCATGGCGCCACTGAGGAACAATTCGACATGCAGGATTCCATTTTCTGCGAGACGGGCGGACCTTCGACGGGTCTGTCAATTCAGAGCCGGGTTGCTTACGCGCTTGGCTGGGGCAAACCTATCTGGTTTTATTTGTGCACCTGGAAACAGGGCGTCGCGCCCATGGAATTGCTCGACCCCGCCGATATCCAGCCCATGCTGGGGGCCACCATCGCTCACGGGGTGAACCCCTGGATCGTAGCGTATGCCTTAGACATCTTCAGCCCGGCCCCCCAAGTGGAGGCCATCGGGCGGTATCTGCGGTTTTACCGGGAGCAGCGCGAATGCCATCGCAACGCCCGCTCGACGGCGCGCGTGGCGCTTTTCTACTCGCGCCAGACGCGGGACCACAACCCCCTGTATCATTCGACGAGCGCGGACGCGTATCGCTGGTACAACTATGTCTATCTATTCAACCGCTTCGCGCAGTTCCTTCTCGACAACCATATCCCCTACGACATCCTTATCGAACAGGATGTCGAAGACGAACAGACACTGGCGCGCTATAAGACGGTGCTCGCGCACGATGCCGCTTGCCTCACGCCCTTGCAGGCCGAACGCCTGCTGGCGTTCGTATCAGCCGGCGGGTGCCTGATCACCACGGCAAACATCGGCTCACTTGACGAGAGGGGCGGCCGCAGGCGCGCCTTTTTTTACCAGCTCATGCTGGGAAAAAACGTAGGGAACAATGGCAGCGCGTATTGAAAAAAGCAAAAAGACCAATGGGTTCATTTTTCCAAAAAATATTCTCTTCCCGGGGCGATTTTCCGGTAAAGATCAGTTTTAAACGCGGAAGATTTGGCTCGGATTTTATTCTGCGACATCATCCCGAAGCGGAGATTCAATTCATCAAGAAAGGACTGGGGGCATATTACGTTGGAAACCGGCGTTATCCGTTCGCGCGCAACGCCCTGTTGTTTATCAAGCCGAATGCAATGCATCGTTATATGCACTGGACCGGGCAGTATGTCGAAAAGATTACACTGGTATTTGCCCCGCGTTTCTTGAGCAAAGGCCGCGTCCTTCCCTTGAAATTGCCGGTTTGTTTCTGTCCATCCGACAAAGAGGCCGCGGAATTCGAATCCCTGATGAATGCGATCAGCGAAGAGATGGAATTAAAAAAAGAATACTGGCAGGAGGTGGTAATCAACAAAATCAAGTTGCTCCTCATTCTGCTCAAGCGAATAAGAAAGAAGCAAACGGGCAATCTGCCGGAGCGCAACCCGCTGATTGACAAGGTCCAGGAATATCTCGACCAGCATTTTAATCAGGAGCTTTCCGTTGCCATGCTGGCGCGGCTGTTTTATATTTCGCCCAGCCATCTTGCCCACCTTTTCAAGAAATATACGACAACCGGTATCAAGCAATATATCCTGTGGCGCCGCATCTTGGAGGCCAAGGCAATCCTCAGCAACGATCCTTCCGTCAAAGCCGTTCGACTATCCCAATTGGTCGGCTTCAGCGACTACGCTCTTTTCCATCGCTGTTTCAAGCGCTGCACGGGGTCAACGCTCTCAACGTATCGCCGCCTGCGGCATAATTAGCAGAGCAGGATATCACATCAAGACCGCAGGATATCATATTGCGCCAATCGCGGGGTTTCCGCTAATTTGTCCTCAACGTGGAATTACCCGGCGCAGCTTGCCAAAGGGAGGCGCGCATGGCGACAATGAGATAACCATAGCCGGGCAGGGAAGAGATGAAAGTAGACATAGCGCATATTTGCCGCCAGGAAGACGCCCTGCGTGAAGCGTTAAGAACGAAGGACGCGCGGACAACGCCGCCTGCGGTTCGACATGAAACGGCCGACCAATGCCTGCAAGGGTTTATCGCTTTCAACTACTTGGGCGGGAAGTACATAAAAGTTGGAAGGTCGGGCATCGCTTGGAGCGGCCCCCAGGAGAAGAACCAGGAATGGCCGGCGCAGTTGAACAACTTTATCTGGTTTCCGCCATTGGCGCAGGCGTATCTGGATACCGGCGACGACGCGTATGCGCAGGCCGCGAAGGGATATATAACTGACTGGCTCAACACCCATACTTCCGGCGAGAAATGGCGGAAAGCCGATTATGACGGGATGCTGCAGGTTTCCGTTCGGTTACAGATATGGCTGGGAACGCTCCGGGATTTCCGCGGAAGCGCGGCTTATGACGACCCCTTCGTCGAGAGGATGCTCGCTTCCTGTGTCCAGCAATTACAATACCTTTCCGAGCATATGAGCGTTGTCGGCAATCAACGGATCGCTCATGCGGAGTCCCTGACAACCAATGCGATCCGTCTGGCGCAGTTTCCCGAATCCCGCCGGTGGCAGGAGGTGGGTGTGCGGACGTTGAACGAATCGTTTTTCCGTCAAGTACTGCCCGACGGCGGTCATGTCGAAAGATGCCCGAGTTATCACGAATGGATGACACACATATTCGACACGTTCTGGAGATTGAGCCGGGCGTTTCCCGAATTGGGATTGACCATGACCCGGGAGAAAGTCTCGGCAATGTACGACTACGTCCTGGCCGCGACGCGCCCGAACGGAGCGCTGAATGCCCTGCATGATTGCACCGGAGCACACGCGGGGAAGCGTCCGGAGAATTGGCGGGAAAAGCGCGATCGGTTCTGCGTGGACGCCGGCTTGCCGTTGGCGTTGCCTTTAACTTCTCAGAATTTTCCTTACGCGGGACAGGCCTGTTGGCGGAGTTCCTGGGAAGAGGACGCCGTTTACCTGACTTTCGATGCTTCGTCCTGGGGGGGATGCCACGGGCATGCCCACTTCAGCCGCAATTCCGTCCAGTTGCATGCGTTCGGACGCTCGCTGCTCGTGGATCCGGGCACTCTTTCTTATGACGCGCGCCATGACATCATGCGCCATGGCAAGGCCACCCGGTCGCACAATACGATTACGCTAAATGGCTGGAACCAGAGCGAGGCTGATCCCGAAGTCAGATTCGACCGCGCCGAAGGATACGATCTGGCCGTCGGTCACTACACGGGGGGGTATTGGCCCGGAGAATATGATTGGGGATTCAGAGACGGGCATGGACCGGGAATATGGGCCGATCATCACCGGATTCTTCTTTGGATACGGGATCGGGCCGTTGTCGTACTGGATCGCCTGATGCATGATTCCGACAACAATAAACCGTTGCCGCTCTTGGAAAGCAATTGGCAGTTTTCGCAAGGCGAATTGATTCTGGATCGCGAGCGGATGACCGTGGAAACGAATCACGATGACGGGAATGTGCTCATGTGTTTCCCACTGTGTTCGGAGCCCGGCATCGCCTTGTCGGTCCATGCGGGCGAGAAAACGCCTCTGCGCGGTTGGTTGCCCGGAAAAGGAGCGTTTCTGCCCGCGCCCCAGGTATGCTGCCGGGTCCCTGTCAAAACGAGGTGGATTGACCTCGCGACGGTCATCGTCCCGTTTCGCGGCGGGGAGCGCCCGCGCTTGCAAGCGCAGGCCGTTTCCCAGCCGGTGGGGAAACTGGAATTGATCTGGGACAACGGCGCGACGGATACGATTTATTGGGCGCATCAATTGGAATTCGCCTTGAATGAAATTGATGACTTCCACACCGACGCCGCCCTGGTGCATGTTTGCCGGAACGAGAGCGGAAGCGTTCAACAATGTCTGCTTGTTGACGGGACCTACTTGGATTCGAGTCGCAGTCATTCGAAAGGTTTTAAGCTGGTTCTGCTGGGCAAACAATAGGCGGCAACTATCCGCTAAGGAGTCAACGGATTGCTACGGGACACTGACCTTCATGGACACGTGAGACCCATATGACCAAACGAACAAACAACGTAAGATTCAAGAACTGGATGCGGCATTGTCCCCGCCGTATGATGGTCGGCCTGCACGTGCCGGACTACGATCAAATCCAGGATTTCGCCGCGTTAAAAAAGGAACTGGCGATCCCGGATATCCTGGAGAAGATTGATCCGCGCGCCATCGCGCGCGCCATCAAAGCGGCGCATATCCAGGCCTTCTGGTTTTATGCCAAGTGTCATTACGGCAACGCCTATTATCCCAGCAAGGTGGGCCACGTCCATTCGGCGCTCAAGGGGCGCGATCTGTTCGGCGAGCTGGTGGAGGAGTGTCTCTCGGAAGGCATTGTGCCCCTGGCGGTCTATGAGTTCTCGGACCTGCGCATGCCGAAGGATCATCCGGACTGGTGTCACAAGATTCCCGATCATCCCGGCTTTGGCAAGGTGGAGGTCACCGATGCCGCCCAGGGCGCCCGGGTCGGCGGCGCATGCCTGAACGGTCCGTATGGCGACTACGCCTTCGAGCAGGCTCTCGAAGTCATCCGGCATTACCCGATCAAGGGGTATTACATTGACTTCCTGGGGCTTTTCGGATTTGAAAAATGGATTTGTCCGTACTGCAATCCGAAATTAAGAAAAGTGCTGGGCCGGGATTTCCCCGGAACCGCCCAGCTGAGCCACGCCGAGTATGTGCGCTATCAGCAGTGGCGCCTGGCGCAGAACGATGCCTACGCTCAACGCATCCGGAAAGCCATCAAGGATCTGCGTCCGGATGTGGCCTTCGTGCATAATTTCCATGGATTCTGGGGACCGGGCGACATGCAGGGGTTCGATTTCGCCGCCCGGAATTGCGATTTTCTTACAGCCGACCTGTTCCAATTACGGGACGGCATGCTGCAGATGAGTTGGAAACTGCGGACCCTGGCCGGCGGCAGTCAGCTCCGACCCGCGGAAGCTCTGCTGGATTCGATGACCGCTATCCAGTGCGATTATTGCACGCCCAAGGCCCTGGACAGCTATAACGCCGAGTTGTGGACAGCGCGCTCGACTAACGTGGCGACCTGCACCTCGTTTATGATCAACCTTGACGGCACCTTCCACCGCGGGATTTTCGCCCTGAATGAAAAAATCATGCGCGAGCACGAAGCCTGCGAGCCTTGGCTGAATGCCATGCAGCCGCTGGCCACCGTGGGGCTGTTGCGCAGTAACCGTTCGCTGTCCTTCCGTCCGCCGGAAAAGGTGAAAACACCGGTCAAACTCCTGCATCATCAATTTGAGATGGAAGGCTGGGCGCAGGTGCTGGTGGCGTCGCATCAGCTCTGGGATATGGTGGATGAATCTCAACTCACGCAGGAATATCTTCGGCGATTTCGCGTGCTGATTTTGCCCAACGTGTCCTGCCTGGGCCGGAAAGAGGCGGCGGTGATTGCGGCGTTCGTGAAAAACGGGGGCACATTGGTCGCCACGGGCGATACGTCCCTGTTCGACGCGGATGGCAAGCCGCAAGCGGATTTCCAATTGGCGGCGGTTTTTGGCGCGCATTTCGTGGCCGACCGCCGGCCGGAAAACATCCATCTCATAATAGAAGAGCCGACCCTGGTTCCGGCGGAACCATGGGTTGATCCGAGCCTGTGCCTGACGGACGGCCAATTGGAGGTCCGCGCGGCACCCCATGCGGCGTGTCTAGGCCGGGTGGGCCGCAAATCGGCGACCAATATATTTGCGCTGCAGATGTTCCCGACGTCGGCGCCGGGCCTGATTCGTCATGCCTATGGCCGGGGTCAGTGCTGGTATTTTGCAGGCAAGCCGGCCCTGCAGTTCCGCTATTACGGGCAGAACAACGTCAAACGATTGTTGAAAACCATATTGGCGCAAGCGGTCGGCCCAGTTGTTCCGGTTTGGCTGGAGGCGCCGGATACCGTGGAACTGTTCGCGCATCGGCAGAAGGGGAGCAACCACATTGTGGTGAACCTGGTTCACGCCGTGTGGGGCGTCTCGCGTTCAGCCGGCGGGTTCATCAATCTGAACGGCAAGAAGGGGCCGTCCCGGTTCGATGAGGTGGAACAGATGCCGCGCCTGTACGAAGTGAGGCTGCATTTTCCGGACGCCGGGGGGCAAAAGATCGGAAAAGTTTATCTGGCGCCGGATTGCAAACCCCTGCGCCTGAAACGGGGCCGAAACGAAACGATGGTGGTTTTGCGGGATCTGGGCGTGCATGTCATGGTGGTGGCGGAGTACGCCTGAACATTCCGCGCCCTATCATGCCAACGTGGATATGGAAAAAAGCGGGTTAGCGCCTGCCATGAATGTAAAATATCAGGAAGGCGGATTGGCGGCAACCCCGGAGGGCGCCTGTTTCCCGGAGCGCCCTTATTTTCCGATCATTCTGGCCAATGGCACGGACGCGATCATGGTTGATCCTGTCGGGAGCACGGACTCGATCTATTGCCCGCATTATTCATGGCCTTTGCCCGATAAGGCCTCCCTGGGCTGGTTCAAGACTGACCGGAAGAACTTCCAGTCGGACACCGACTATGGCGGCAGTCTGTGCCTGGCCCATCCGACAACGCTTTTGTTCATCGGCCCGGAAGAGATCATGCCGGTTAAAATGGAACAGGTGTTCGATCCCCAAACGGCGACGATCACCACCCGGTTCAGCCAATTCAGTCACCGCGACGCCGGTCAAGTCAGCCTGAAAGTCACCACCTTCCTGACCGACGAGCATATCCTGATCGAGCGTTATGAGGTTTTGGAGGCGCCGGCGACGCCGTTCCACATCGAGTTCTGCATCCGCCCGCCGCGTAATGCGGGCACCTGCGAGAATGATCCGCCGCTGGCCGCCCAAGGCATTGAATACTGGGCGGCACGCGACCAGCGCATGCTTGGCTTTTCCTATGAAATCTGCGGCTACCGGGGGGTATGCGCGACTTGGTATGACCTGTCCGCCGGCTTGTCCCCCATAGCCCTGAGCGCACCTGTGGTGAGCAAGGTCGAACCAGTCGAAGGGGCGAAGGCGGAAGCCAGGGACCGCCTGCGGACGCCCGCGCTCGCGGCCGGAACAGTGGTGACGCGTTACACGGCGGTTCTCGATTCGGAGGACACGCCGGATCCCAAACAAGCCCTGGCGGCGCTGATCGCCCAAACGCAGGCGAAGGGCTATGCGCAAACGCGCGCGGCGCATGTCCGGTCCTGGCAGACTTATAACGACCAGGCGCAAGTACGCTTGCCGGCCAGTGACCTGCAATATTTGTATGACACTTCGCTCTATGTTTTGAACAGCGTTTTCAACCGCGCGACGGGATTTATGCCCATGGGTATTCTGCCGTATCACTGGCAGAATTGCATGTTCTGGGACAGTTGGTTCTGTTCGATGGCCTGGCTGGGATGCAATCGCGGGGAAAATGCGCGGCGCATTTCCGAATTCTGGATCGGCAAACTGGAGGAAGCGCGGGACCTGGCCCGGCCACTGGGAGTCAGCGGCGCGCGGTTTGGTTGGACCAGCAACCGCCGCTTCTTCACGCGCGACGCCCCGCGTGTCATCCAATTCCATAATAACGGGGACACCTTCATCCAGATGGCCCAGGTCTGGCAGGCCGGCGGGGACGCCGAGTTTCTTCTAAAGGCCTATCCGGCCATGGAGGACGCCTTGCGGTTCATGATCGAAAAATTAGCGCGGACGGACGGACACACGGCTGCGCTGGCGGCCTGCGCCGGACCGGACGAATCGGTGCTGGATCAGAAGAGCACCGACACCTGGACCTGCGCGGGAATTGTGAAGAGCATTGATTATTATTTGCAGGCGTCGGAGAAAATAGGGCGCGCGCCCTACCGCCCCGACCTGCCCAAGTTGCGCGCCCTGCTTTGGGACGCGCTCAACCGCAACGTGGATGAGCGCGGCGTGCTGCAGTCGTTCCAGGGCGGACGCGTGCCGCACTGGGGCTCGCTGATCTTTTTCCTGTTCCCGGACCATCCGGCGCGCACAAAGACCATGGCGGCTATTTCGAAATATGACGGGGAACTGGATGGGTATAACAGCATGGGGCTAAACCGTTATCCGGCGCGCGTCTTCACCTGGGCGGAGAACTGGGCGATCCGGATTCTGGCCGAGGGCGGCGACGCGCGCGCCTGGGAAAGACTGCGCAAAAACGCCAAATTCACCAACTGCTACGGCGGAATCCCGGAACGGATATTTTGCCATGGCGAGCTTTTCATAGATTGGTTTCTTACTGCGCATGCGGCTTATCTCTGGGCCATGCATGGACTGCTCCTGCAACGCGAGGGCGAGAACCTGCGGGTGCTCATGACCCTGCCGCCGGATTGGAAGACCATCTCCTTTGAGAATCTGACCACGGCGGACGGACTGCGCGTTTCGGCGCTCCTCAAAGAAGGCCGTCTGGAACGGCTGGAGATTGTCAACGACCACACGGAAACGCGGATGGTGCAGCTTAGCGCGCCGGGCGGCCTGGAACGCCGCCTGACCCTGAACCCCGGTCAAACGGTCAGGTGTGTCTGATCATTATCCGCTCGAAACCGCGATGAAAAAAAACAGGAAAATTGCCCGTGAACCACGCGAAAGGAACGCGAAAAGGGAATGATTAACAAGGCGGATTGTTTCCAAGTTCAGGTGAAAAACAGAGCGAAAGGATCGAACAGCGTGCAAAACAAAACGATCATTTGTCTAACGTTGGCTGCGCTCGCGTTGTTCTGGGACGGCGGGGCGGTGCGCGCGGCGCCCGTTCCGGCCACCGCCACGGGCGAACAGCTCAAGATGTCCATTCTGAAGAATCCGGCCACCTATGACCTTGCCCGTTCGACCTGGAAGGCGGAGGAGATCAAACCCGCCGGAACATTGCCGGCGGTGGCGAAACCACCCGCCCAGCCGCAAATGGCATTCCGGAAAGTCGTCGTCCTGCCCGAGGCGCCGGAGGAGGCAGCGCTGACCATTGTGAAAGGAGGTACGGTCTATCCCTACCGATTATACATTAACGGCGTGCTTGTGCCGCCGCCGCCGATCTTGTTCGATTTTGGCGATACCCTGACGGGATTGGCCGGTTATTTCAAGAAAGGCACTAACGTCATGGTCGTGGTGAGCGGGTGTTATGGTATTAATCAGTATCGGGCCATTGCAAATCCAGTGTTGCTGGCGGAAGGCATGGTGCGGGGCCAAAGCGGGCGCATTGTCCGGATTCTGTCGGGGTCCTCCTGGAAGGCGGCCTATAACCCGCCGCAGGGATGCGAACGCCCGGATTTCGACGACCGCGCCTGGAGTTCCGCCGTGTCGGGCGGCAAGCCGTCGGTGTCCGTCGGCTATACGGTTGAGGCGCGCCTTGGCGGCGCGCTCAGTCCGCCGTATTACGGGCCGATCGAGCTGGCCAAGCCGGGCGGCGATCGCTTCTTTATTTACGATTTCGGCAAGCCGGTACGCCTGCCGCTCAAAGTTTACGCGTACGCCCTGGAGGGGAACTACGACATTCGCTGGCGCCTGACGGAAGCTGAAACGGAACAGGAAACAGCCCGGGGCAATGTCCAGGAGGGTCAGTCCGATACGCGCAGCCATAAAAGCGAAATCGAGTTGTCCGTGCCCAAGCCGGGGGTTTACGAGCTGTTTGTGGAGCTTGTCCAGAATGGCCAAGTGAAGGAATTTCGCGTCGAGGAAATCGCGGTGGTCGGCAAGGTTGAACAACGCGAAGTGGCCGGCGCCAATTATTTGGACGGGCTGGAATTGGAGTTGGTGGATGAAGTGGATTGCGCGGACACCAATTCAGCGTATCGCCTGTTCAGCCAGACGGCGAAGTTGGAATGGGGAAAATCCGGGGAAGATTCCGAGGCGCCCATTGTGGACAGTCCCCTGGGCAAATACCGCGAAACCAGCGGCGTGCAGTACAGTTGGTTCGGGTTTGCGGTCAGACTGGATAAAATCTATCAGCCTTACCTGATCGAGGTGGAGATCCCGGACGACAAGGAACGCCATATCGGCATCCGGCCGATCCAGATGGATGGCGCGGTGATTGCCAATGGGCGGTTCAGCGACGGCACCCGGTTCGGATTGTACGGGATGTCGCCGGGCAGTGGGGGCGTTTATACCGGCCTGGATCATCCCCTGACCGGCCGGATGCTGGTGGAACGCATGGTGATCTTCGTCAAGTCGCCGATACTGGGCATTCAATTGGCGACGCTCGAAACGGGGCGGCCGGCGGCGGCGCGCAAGATACGGATTTATCGGATTACGAACGACCTGCCGGCCGCGAAAATCGCGTCGCCGACCTATCGTTATACCGGCCAGCACCTTGAACGCATGAACCTGATGCCCATGCGTTACTATGCCGGGCCGGATCAATTCCGTTTTGCCGCCAATTGCAATACTCCGTTCCGCGGCGCGTACAAGAACTGGTTCAACACCGGCGTGAACATGGTCAAATATTTGCGTTTTACCGGCGAAAATATGATCGAGCCCGGAATATATATGTATTCTCCGGAGCCGACCGTCAGTGGGGGCTGGGTGGCCCGCGAGGTGGACGTCAGTCTGCCCCTGCTGGGGCGCATCATGGCCGCCAACGGGTGCGCCATCCGGATCGGCGTGGAATATGGCGCCGTGGCGTTCACGAATCGTTATACGCAGATGGTGGACAAGGACGGCCGGCCGGTGAAGACTTGGGTGAATACGCCCAATATGTTCGATCCCGTGGTGCGCGCCGATCTCGTCCGGTTCATGGACGATTTAGCGCGCGTCTATGGCCAGTGTCCGGGCATTGCCGGTATCACCTTGCTGGCCGGATTAGGGCTGGTGCCGGACATCAGTTACAACTGGTACACCTGCGGAAGCGATGGCCTGGCAAACCCCCTCGATTTGGGCTACGACGATTTCACGGTCGGAACGTTCGAGAAAGACACGGGCCTTCGGGTGCCAGATGCCAGACGCCAGACGCCAGACGCCGGACGCCAGCCTGCCCTGCGAAGCTCTGGCGAAGCAGGGACACCGGACGCCGGAGGCGGGACGCCGGAGGGGATCGGGCAAAACACCAATCGGTTCAAAGCGCGGTACGAGTGGCTGACGGGCGAAAAGAAGGAGCAGTGGATCGAATGGCGCAATCGAAAAGTGTATGAACTCAGCGCCGAACTGGCGCGCACGGTACGCCGCCATAACCCCGACTGGAAACTGGCCCTGATCGCCAATTGTCTGCCCAATCGTCTATACTCGTTCGATCCCGATATGTTCCGTAACAACAGCAATATCCTTTTCGGTAGTAAGCTGACCCAGGACAACCGGCCCGACGAAGGTTCGCTCCGCTGGCGCCAGTATTCTGAAAATCCGGACATCATCCGGGCGGCGGACGAAGGCGCCAGCCTGATTACGATGTCATTTTACGAGCCCGCGGTGGGCTCCAAGACGTGGTATTGGAGTCATTTCCTGCCGTGCGACCACGTGGCGCCATCGGGCCGGACTTATTTGCGCGAGTATAGCAAGCTCCTGTCCTACGCCACACCGCAATTTGTGGCCCAGACCTGGAACGATGGCAGCATCCTGGCCGGCCACGAGGATATCCGCCGCGAATTCAACCGGGCCTTTTGCGTTCTGCCGCCGGGCCCGTATCGGACGCTAAAGGGCAACGGGCTGGATAAAAACCTGTTCGTCCGCCTGGGGCCAAAAGTAAAGAACGAAACGCCGTTTTATGCGATCAATCCCGGCGCCTGGCCGGTCTCCGTTGCGCTGACGGTGAAGCTTGGCAAGGAGGCGATGGTGAAAGACCTGGTGTCGGGCGCGGAACTGACGCCAGACGCCAGACGCCGGACGCCGGACGACGGACGACAGACGACGGATGCCAGACACCGGACGACGGACGACGGAAAAATCGAAAATCGAAAATCGAAAATCGAAAATAATGAATTCAGACTCAGTCTGAATTCATACGAGATGCGCAGCCTGGCGCTGGTCGGCGAGGGCGGCGTGATTGGCGCCACGGTTAAGCCCGACGAATCGGTCACGGAAGCGCTGGCCAAGCTCGCCAGGGAAAAAGCCGCGATTTACGCGCAGGTCGAGAGCATCGGCGAACCCGCCCATGCCAGGGCCTTGACGGCCTTGA
The DNA here is from genome assembly GCA_016182435.1 of Lentisphaerota bacterium. The sequence continues at coordinate 13,413 of JACPGN010000210.1, forward strand.
GTGTTTTCAAGCCCGTAGCCGAGTTCATGGCGGACAGCAAGCTCATTCTCGATGCGGCGCGCGGTGGCGATCATCTGACGGTGGCGAACATGACCGATTCGTACGCGTCGTCCCATATTGAAGGCTATCTGGTTAGTATGATTAAATTCAGGGAGGACTTCAAATCACTGACCAACCGATACTACTTTGTGGATTGCGGCGCGGCGGAGGATTGGATTGACGCGTCCGGCCGGGCCTGGCTGGCCGATCAGGACTGGCAGGCGGGCGCCGCGCCGTGGGGCTGTGCCGGGGGGACAAGCGGAGACCGCGGCAATATGGCGGTGGCGGGCGCCGCGCCGGGATTGGAGAAACTTTATCGGACGGAACGATGGGGGGTTAAGCAGTATAGCTTCCGTCTTCCCAAGGGGCGGTATCGCGTGCGCCTGCATTTCGCGGAAACGCACCTGAGCGCTCCGGGCGAACGCCTGTTCGACGTGACGTTGAACGGAACGAAGGTGTTGCGCGCTTTCGATATCTTCAAGGAGGCCGGCGGCCGGCGCAAGGCCATCGTCAAAGAGTTTGTGACCGACGCGCCTGATGAGTTATTGGAAATCGGCTTCGTGGCCGGGAGCGACAACCCCAAGATTGACGCGATCGAAATCGCAAAGGATGGAGGCAACTAATTGCCGCGCCGCCTGCCGGCTTGTCCGGCAGGGGGTGAAGGAACCCAATGAGTAAAATAAAACGAAAGGCCTGCGTCTTGGTCCTCTTGGCGGAACTCATGGCCGCGCTCTCCCTGGATGCGGCCAAACTGGGCGAAGGCGTAAATGTCAATTACCGTGTTCCGTCGGTCGGCGCGCGCGCGCCGTGGAAAACCTTCACAAAGCCGGCTTATACTTTTAAGGTTTCCATTACCGGCATTCCCACAATCGAATGGGCGGGGGGCACGCTGGAACTGCCGTATTTTTGCGTCCAGTACGACAATGACAATCGTTCCCCCTATTGGATGCAAGACAACCCCGTCCCCCGGGGTGATTGGGAGAGCGTGTTGTTTCAGCGGACGCCGGGGCGCGGTCGCGACGAGGCGCTCAGCCTGGTCGGTTTGTATCGGGGCGCCGCGATCTATCAAACGGCGATTCTGGCGGATACCGGCATGTTGTATCGAACCAAGTGGACGGGATTATATCCGCCGCCCAGCGGCAATTTCGAGATAACCGGAACGGCAAACCGCCTGCGCAAAGATCAGAAGCTCCCGTTCACGGCCACGCTCAGAGACGGCCGGACGGTCACGGGTGACGCCAATAAAAGTTTTCCCGCAGTGGCGCCGATACGGGAGCTGGTGCTTCGCGGCGGCCATCAGCGTTTGCGGATTGAAGTGCTTGACGTCGACCGCTCCGGCGGCATGAAATTCCATAATTACGGCAGTCCCGAAACCCATCCCCTGGATGCCGTTACGGTAGCCTGTCTGACATTCGAAAAGTTGTCGGATGTAGCCCTGCGGGTGAGGGTGGAGCCCGATGTGCCCAGTAACGCTGTAACCGTATCAACCAATACGCCATGAACGAGGAATCAGTGGATAAACGCTATGATTATAGATTGCGAAACTCACGTTTTTCAAATCATTGATCTCCCCGGTCATAAAAAATTCCACGGCTGTAAAATGGAAAATCTCATTGCGGACATGGATCGAACCGGGGTTAATAAAACCATCCTGACCAGCTACGACCCGGCGGATTTAGGCGCACCCGACAACCCGTTCGGGGATCCGAACTATCCGAGCCTGGGAAATAATCCCATTGGTTACTTTATTGAGTCCTGGCAAAAACATAAAGATCGTTTCTACTGGTTCTCATTGCCGGACCCCCGCAAACCGGATTGCATCGCCCTCCTGGAGAAACATTATCGGCTTGGCATGGTTGGGTTGGGCGAACTTTGTCCGGCCTATCAGCATCTCATGCCGGACTCTCCGGAAATGAGACTTATTTACCGTTTCGCGGACGAAAAAGGTCTGCCGGTCATCCTCAACTCGGAAAACTGGGACGACGCGAAAAACTACTTTTCCGGGGAATTTGACCGGTATTTTGACATGATGGAAAAAATCTTCCGTGAGTTCAAGGATGTTCGGTTTATGCTCGGCCACGGGGGTGGCGACTGCGGCAGAATTGCGTATGCCCATCAGGCGAATGGGACCAGGGATTTTGATTTATACTTGGCAAGAAACTTGCGTTCTTACCAATTGGCGGCGGAATTGGATAACCTCTGGCTATGTTCGTGTATGCCCTGGTGGTTCGTTGGCGGCAAAGTCATAGATATGGTGCAAAAGCAGCTTGATTTCCTGCGTGCGCACGTGGGGTTTTCCAAGATTGCCTGGGGCAGCGACTGGCCGTGGTTGGTTGCCGACATGTGCTTCAAATGCGATTACAAGGTGATTGTTGATTACTACCGCAATCTTTCGTTTTGCAGTCCGGAAGAACGGGAGTATTTGCTGGGTAAATCCGCCCATGAATTCATCCATGCTATTAAAAGATAAGGTTGTGATTATCACCGGCGCCAGCCGTGGTATTGGCGCCGCCACCGCCTTGCGTTTTGCCCGCGAGGGTGCGCGGGTTGTGGTAAACTTTGCGCATAATGCCGACGCCGCAATTGCAATTGTTGCGCAGATTAAATCCGACGGTGGCACGGCGATTGCCATACAGGCTGACGTCTCGGATGCCGGCGCGGTAAGCGCAATGACGGCACAGATAAAAAATAAATTTGGCGGACGCCTGGATGTGTTAATTAACAATGCCTTTCCAGGCTTTCGCGGCGGAACAGTTGGGGAGGGGAAATGGGAAGATTTCGCGGATTCCTGGGGGGTCATCGTCCACGGCGCCTTCAACTGCTGCCAAGGAGCATTGCCAACGATGATCCAGCAACGTTATGGCCGCATTATTAATATTGGCAGCACCTGTATGTGGGAGTTAAATGAAGCCAGCGCTCCCTATATGACGGCGAAAGGCGGCCTGCTTACCATGACGCGCGCCTTGGCGCGTGACTACGGAAAATTCAATATCACCGCGAATATGGTTACCCCCGGCCTGGTGTGGACTGATCTGACAAAACCTCAGCCCGTTCCATATTGCTCACCACATGTTGAACGCACGCCGCTTGGACGTATTGCAAATGCCGATGACATTGCCAAAGCTTGTGTCTTTTTTTCCAGCGAGCTGGCCGACTTTATTACTGGCGCAAATTTACCGGTTTGTGGCGGTATGTTAATGCAATAATTGGCCGATAACGCACGAACGCAAACATTACCATGAGCATAGCATTTGACGCTGCCCGGTGGAGCCAGGTTAAAGAGGTGACCCGCGAATGGTGGGCGGGGCGCCTGAAGCGGCCCCTGATTCAAATCCGGCTCCAGGGACGCGACCCCCAGCGGCCGGCGCCACGGCATCCGTTCCGGTGGGTTACGGCACAATACTCCGAGTCCATAACACCGGAAGAAATCGTGGACGTGTGGGACTATGAGTTGTCTAAAACGGAATATCTCGGCGACGCTTTCCCGGATATCTGGCCGAATTTCGGGCCGGGCATCATCGCCGGTTTTATGGGCGCCCGGGTCAAGCCGGAGGAGCATACGGTCTGGTTCGAGCCGGCTGAAATGACGCCGCCGGCCGACTTGAATTTTGCCTTCAATCCGGATAACATCTGCTTCCACCATGTGCGCGATATCTGCCGCGCGGCGCAAGAGCGCTGGCAGGGACTGGTCCAGGTCGGCATGACCGACTTGGGCGGCAACCTGGATATCCTGGCGGCGTTCCGCCCCGGCGAGTCGCTTTTGTTGGACTTGTACGATCACCCGGAGGACGTCAAGCGGTTGACCTGGCAGGCGCACGACGCCTGGTGGCGGTATTTTGACGAGCTCAATGCCGTGTTGCGTCCGCTCAATCCGGGCTATACCACCTGGTCTCCTATTTTTTCGGAAGCCCCTTTTTATATGCTCCAGTGCGACTTCGCCTACATGATCGGTCCCGACATGTTCGATGAATTTGTAAAACCGGAACTGCTGGCCTCCTGCCGCCGGCTGGAACACGCCATTTATCATCTGGATGGTCCCGGCCAACTCCCCCATCTGGATTCCCTGCTGACGATCCCCGAGTTGAAAGGGGTTCAGTGGGGTCCGGGAGCGGGCCAGCCGGACGATTCGCATTGGCCGGAGGTGTACCGTAAAATACGCGATGCCGGCAAGCGGATTCATCTGGTGGGAGGCATAGCCCAGCTCGATGCCGTGGCCCGTCAGTTGGGATCGGCTGAGGGGATTGTCGTTTATGATACGTTGCCGCTGTCCCGCAAAGCCGAGGCCGAAGCATTGCTTCGCCGGCACGGCGTTATGTGTTGATTAACCAACGGGTTTTGTTACAAAAACAAGGAATAGGATATCATGTTGATTCATGAGCGCAGTTTAATTGGCGTGGATTCTTTGCAGCCGGTCGCGGTATTTGCCGCCAACGAATTGGAGCGCTATTGCCGGTTGATGACCGGCAACATATTGAAATTTTCGGCAACGTCCGCCGGCGCTCCCGGAAATATCGTCATCGCCGGAGTGGGCGACGCCTTGTGGCCGCGAGTGCCGCCCGAAATCAAGGCGCTAAGCGGCGGGATCGAAAATGACGGGTTCGGGTGCGGTGTGCTGAACGATTGCCTGTGGATCACGGCCAAAGAACCGCGCGGCCTGCTGTTCGGGGTTTACGACCTCTTAGAGCATGGCGGCGGTGTGGGCTTTGGCGGGCCGCATGCCGGCGAAGAATATGCGCCGCGCTTGGACACGTGGGAGGTTGCCGTGCCATTTGCGATTCAAAATCCCGATTTAAGGCTCCGCGTCATAGGCTTGCATAATCATTGTTTCGCGTCGTCGCCCGACTGTCCGTTCGACTGGAACAAGTCCATTGACTGGTTCGCCAAGCGGAAATTAAACGGACTGCAGGTCTCGCTCGACACCTACCGGGAATGCCGCGGGACAATCTTGAAAGCCTTGACTCAGCGCGGGCTGATTGTGGAGGTCGGCGGGCATTCGTTTCCAGCGCTGATCCGCAGGGATGAATATTTTCAATCCCATCCGGAATTCTACGCCAGGGATGCGGCCGGAAAAGTTTATCCCGGGAACTTTTGCTATGCTAATCCCGCGTTGCGCGCAGAATTGTGCGCGAAGATCGCCGGGGTGCTCGCGGCTTGCCCGGAAATAACGATTTTCGATCTCTGGCCCGCGGATGGGGCGCCCTTCTGTCAGTGCGCCCAATGCCGCGAAAAAACGCCCGTCGAATGGCTGGTGCTGGTTAACCGCCAGATCGCCGGGGAAGTCGGCGGAAAGTTTCCGCGGGTGGAGTTCACGCATTTGATCTACGACGCTTTTGTGGCCCCGCCCAAGCTTGCCCAGCCGTTCCCCAAGAATCTGCAAGCCCAGTTTTGCGATTATTACGACCGGATCCATTCGCGCCCGATTTACGATTATTTTTGCTCGCGGGTGGAGATGGCCGCGCCGGAAGTGCTTGCCGCCGTGACTCCCGACCGCCCCCTGCGCTCGCACCGGCGGCTTTGCGAGGACCTGGCGGCCTGGACGGAGTTGACCGCCGATAACTCCGGCCTTTTCACTTATTACAGCACCCTGGTCATTTTGCAGGTCATCACGTTCCGGAGCGATATAATTCGCCGGGACGTCGCCTATTGCAAGGCCGCCGGCCTCAAGGGGTTCACGGAATGTCTGTGCCATCCGGAACGCTGGATGAATATGGCGCTGACGCTGACGGCGCTGGGCGAACTTTCCTGGAATCGGCGCGTGGCCAACGCGGCGATCGTCGGGCGATTTGCGCGCGGCATGTTCGGGCCGGGAACGGAAGAAACGATCGGCGCCTATTACCGGATTTTGGACGAACTGTTGAACCAGCCCGCGTTCATGGGGTTTTATCCGTTGGACCTGATGTCGCGGAATCCGAGGGAAGCGCTTAAGTTTGCCGGATTTATCGAGCGGCTGGTGGAGCCGACCCGTCAATACTATGAGGAAATGTTCGCGCAATTGCGCCAAATCATAGGCCGACTTGAGGCCGTCGCCTCCGTTAATCCTAAGTCCGCAAGCGAACTGCGCATGGCCACGGAACAACTGGAAATCTTCTTTAACCTGTGTTTCGCGTTTTACCTGGCCTTTGGCTATGAATCCGCGGGCAAGCGGGAACAAGCGCGGGCGCAATTAAAACGGGCCGAGTCGTTGATCGCCCAGTATTGCGCGCATGCTTACTCTATGAGATTGACAAACAAAGATGAACTCAGTTATTATCAAAACTTGTTGGCGAAGCCGTAAGAGAATTGATCCAATCCGAATTGTAATAAATGCCATGCGGTGGCCGGCAAGGGCAAACGTCTTAATAAAAAAAGGGGGCAATATGCGCGGTAAAATGACATTGGCCATCGGGCTGGCGTTAAGCGCGTTGAATCTTTTCGCCATAACCAACTACGTCTCGCTTTCCGGCACCAACGATGTCGCCGGCAAATACAACACCTGGGCGGGCGCGGCGACCAACATCCAGCTTGCCCTCAGTGTGGCAACCAACGGCAATGTGATCCTGATCACCAATGGCACGCACGCGCTTGCCACCAATCTGACGGTAAGTGTATCGATCACATTCCGCAGTTTCAACAACGGGCAAACGGACCCGACCAACACCATCATCTCCGGTTCCGGCGAATACTACGCTAACGGCGGTTGTTTTTACGTTGCGGCGGCTAATGTGGTCTTTGACGGTCTCACGATTGCCGACGGCCGCGTGTATAGTGGGGCTGGGGCATCCGGGAATGGCGGGGGCATCTATGTTGGCAACTATGGCGGATTCCTCATTACCAATTGTATCGTCACTCGCAACATGTCCAATCATAGGGGCATGGGCATCTATTTGGAAGCAGGGGGAACAGTAAAAAACTGCCAGATTATTACCAATTCGGTCAATTCCACTAATGCTTACGGTTACGGTGTCGGCATTTATGCCAATTACATCGCGCGGATCGCAAATTGCGCGATCATGTCCAATGCGACGACGGTCGCAGGGAGTCTTGGGGGCGGCCTTTACCTCTCCGGGACCGGGCACACGGTGAGCAACTGCATCATCAGTAAGAACGTGGTCACCCAAGGTGACGGCGGGGGTATTTGGTTCGGCGGCGGCACGGTCAATAATTGCACCATCGCCGGCAACTCGGCCAACAACTCGGCCGTTGCTGCTGGCTTCGGCGGCGGCGCTTATGTAACTGGCGCGAGCATCTTCGAAAACACGATAATCAGCAATAATTACGCTGGGGTTAGATACGCTGCCGACCGCCCTGGCGGCGGTCTTTATATCAACGCCGCGACGACCTTGCGGAACTGCCTGATCAGTGGGAATGGGTACATCGGCATTTGGGTGCAGGCAACCGGCTCTAATGTGATTCTGGATTCCTGCACCATCGCCAATAATTATCGTTATAACTCGAGCCCGGCGATAGATGGGCCGGGGACGCTGAATTCGCTTTTCGTCACCAACTGTGTGATCAGCGCTAATCCCGGCGGCGGTTCCAATCAACTTAACAACATCAATACGAATAATTTCTATTACAGTTGCGTGACGGATACAGTCATGCAGGCTAATGCGGGGAACATCACCGCTGATCCGCTATTTGTGGACACCAACAGCAATTTCCGCCTACAGATGAATTCGCCCGCCATCAACACCGGCATCAACGAAGCCTGGATGCCCGGCGCGGTGGATTTGGATGGGAAACGCCGTTTGGACAACTTTTCCCAACAGGCGGACGTGGGCTGTTACGAGTATCTGCCCGTGGGCACGACGTTCAAATTCCGCTGATCGGCATCCGCCGGCGGCGTGCCATCCCCGGCCGAACATTTTATCCTAAAAAAAGCCGTTGAATATCCAATAACCAACACTCAACACCCAATATCCAATGAAATACGGGGACATTCACTTGGAAATTGGACATTCCTTGTTGGATATTGGGTATTCGAACGTTTCACTCATTGGGTGTGGTGATTCTGATGCGTAGCGGCAGCTGTAGGTCGTTTATATAACAAGCATTGCAATGTGCGACGCGAACTGCGGAGTAGTTGAACTGCTCCATTTAGAATTACTGTGGGTTTAAGTCGAACTACGACCCGCTCCGCGTTATCCACACGCCCCGCAACGCTTTTTTCGGCGCGGCGCCCGGATGCTCGATCCAGCTTTGCAGGTCGTACACCAGCAGGATCCGGCCGGGGCGGACCTCGACAAAGTTTACGTTCTCCAAGCCGAGGAAATTCCCGTTAAGCAGGTCCTGCCGCGCCCAGGGCATGTCTTCCTTCTTCACCCCGGACACGATGGCGGACATATAGCTCACCAGATCCGTTCGCACGGTCTCGGGCTTGGCGTTGACCTTTAGTGTCAGCGTTTCACCTTCCCAGATATCCAGCCGCTCCCCAATCTCCCACTGTGCGCCCGTGCCGGGAGCCGCGAACACCAGGTACATGCCGGGCCGGCCGGTCGCCATGGCCAGGGCGCCGTCCGCCAGCTTGCGGATCACCGGGAAAATGCCCCGCATGCGGGAGTCAATCGCCCGCATGGGGGTCCAGGTCCGGCCGGAATCCGAAGACCACGTCTGGAGCAGCGGACTGCCGCCATGCCCGTTGCGCACGGCGGTGTAGATGCGTCCGTCATCCAGCAGGACCGGAAACGCCTCGCCAAAAACCTCGGAAGGATTTGTGGCCGGACTCATTTGCGCCAGATACGTCCAATGCACGCCGTTGTCCTCGGACCGCGCGGCAAAAAGCTGGATGCCCGAGATGGGATTTTGCCCGTCCGTAGTGCCTTGGAAGATATTCAACAACGCGCCGTCCGGGAGCCGGAGGCACGAGGCGCATAACGGACCATGGTAGGCGAACTCGGCGTCGGCCCATTCACCCGACTTCCAACCAGCGGCGATAAGCCCATCTTTCCAGACGCCGATCGTCTTGTCATTCAGCGGTTCTTTGCCGTAATTTTTTCCCCACGCCTCGTAATTCTCGCGGATTGTATAATAGCGTTCCCGGTCGTGCGCATATTCCGCCCACTGCACCGGGCCAAAGGTCTTGCCGCCGTCGCCGGAATCCCGGTATGGGAAAATGAAGCGCTTGGGCTTGCTGTTCCTGACGGCGAAACTGACGGTGCTGTACATGCGGGTGACGCCTCCACCCATGTCCATCGTTAAACCGCACGACAGTATGGGATTGTCTTCCGGCCGCCAGGTCTTGCCGCCGTCGGAGGAGCGCAGCAGTTTTGAGGTCGCGAAAAACACGTCGCCCTTGTCGAGATAGTTCACCAAGAGGTCGCCGCAAGGCAGGGAATACAACAAGGGAATCATCAACTCGCCCTTGTCCTTGGAGAAGATCGTGAACGGCGTCCCCAACTTCCATTGCTTCGAATAGTTCATGTGATCTCCTTTCGAACCGGATGCGCGCTCCTGCGCGACGGCGGGCAAGGACGCGTATGTCGTTAGCAAGCCGCAGAACAGGCATATCGAATGTCGCAGTAAACCAGCCATACAGTTTTCTCCTCAATTCGGGCGTTGCCCACAACCCAACCGGCGAAGCTGTCCGCAACCCTCGCCCTGGGCCTCTCCCTGTGGGAGCGGGAGACTATCTTGTTATTTGTCAGCGTTCGGGGCGGTTAAGGCGCTAATCTTCCGTTCCACCGCCGGCAGGAATTCACCGATCTCACCCCGAATCAGCCGCAGTTTGGCGCGGAGCATGTCGAGCAAATGCGGGAACGTGTGGTCCATGCCGTAATAGAAATCCAGGCGCATATCTGCCCGGGCTAACGGCAGCGCCTGGCGTGTGTTCCGTTGCTCATCGCGCAGCACCGCGCTCCACTTCGCGCAAAGCGCGAGTCCTTCTTCTACTTCGCCCGGTGTTTGCGCCGGCTGTGCCGCAAGGGCGGTCAGGCGGTCGCGCAGGATGCACGACGCGTAGAAATTCGCCTCTGTCCGAGCCGTGTGATAAAACCAGCGGATCTGGCCGGTTTCCGCCTGATAGGGCATTCGGCATCGCTCGGGAACCGCCGCCGCAGTCTTGTTGATCTCGCGGACGGCCTGGTCGAGTAAGTCCGCCATCTTACGGTAACACCTGAGCAACGCCGGCGCGTTAGGAGCTTCCCTCCAGAACGTCGGTTCCGATTTCAGCCCCTCTGCGTCCGTAATCTCCGCGTGGAACAGGTACCGCCCGTAAAACACTTTGGGCAATTCGGCGTTCCGGTCGGCGCACATGGGGTGCGCGGGCCCGAGATAGTGAGGCCCGCAGTAGTAGCCCGGAATCTCCGGCGACCAGGCAATGGCCTCGGAAACCAACCGCCACGCCTTGCGCAACGCCGGCCCGGCATCCGGCCCCGCCACACGGTCCGCCAGCATGCCGAGAATCCATTCGGCGTTGCGGCAGGGATCCCACCACATCCATTGACCGCTCTCGGCGGCGACACTTGCGTAGAAATTGCGGAAGGCCGGGGCCACTATGGCGCCAAAGGCGCCGCAGGCCGCCAGCGCTTCAGCGCGGTCGAACCACCGATCCAGGCATGGGACGTCCGCCAGTCGTGCTGCCTCAAAGGCGAGTTCCGGCTCGCTCTTCAAAAGAACGGGAATGCCGCTCCTCCGGCAGAGGCTGATTTGTTCCTTCGCTCGCGGGCAGGGGCCGATGGCGTCAATGCTGTAGTCCCAAGCGAGTTTGCAAAGTCCATACGGTTTCTCCACGAACTCCTCCTTCTCGATCTCCGTCAGGATGGCGGCGCCCGGACCCAACTTCTGAATCATCTTCGGGAGCGCCCCGTCCGCCGCCCAGACATGTTCGGCCGAGTAAGGCCAGGCCATGACGCGCGCATTGGAATTCACTGTTCGCGCCGCCTGCGCCATGCCGTTGATAAGGTTCGCCACAACGGTGTCGGGCCCCAGCGCCTCGCAGCGCGGGCACGTAGTGTGCCCGTTCGGCGCTCCGTATGGACGCATGAAACAGTGGTAGAATCCTTCGCCTCCGATGATAACGCCCATCCACCACAAGCCGGGAATCGTCCGGAAGAGCTCTGCGACACTCTCCGCCAGCCAGCGGCGGACCAGCGGGTGCTCGGTGCACATGATGTGCTCGCCGTCTTTCTGCCAGGTCAGCGGTCCCCGGATCTCCGGATGATTTAGAAAGACCGGATCATCCTTTGGAAACTTCTTGGCGGTGTTCACCCAACAGTAGGTCTTCAAGCCATATAGCGCGGCCTCGTCGGCAATTCGGCGCAACCTGGAGAGAGCTTCCGGATTGCGGCGCGCGGCCAGTTCCGGGATCGCATCGCTTGTTGAAAGCTCAAAAAGGCTCGCCCACGGCAACAGGACGGTGTTGAATCCCATGAAAATCAGATCGCGACAGGAACCGAGCCACGGCAGAACGCCGATCCGCACGGCCAGCCGCGGCCGGTAGACCTGTTGCCGGATATCCAGAAATGGCGCCTGACGCAGCCCCATCAGATTCACGATCCGCGCGATTCCGTCGCGCAATCCCTCCGGGTCATGGCCATGCACAACAATCCGGTCGGAGGCTACGCGCAAGGTGAAGCTCTCCGGCACCGCCGGATCGCCGCCGCCTTCATCCAGCAGCGAGAGGGTGTGGGTCGCACCATCCGGCTGAACGGCTATGACTTCCCTGACGGGCGCCGGAACAACCATGCTCTGCTCTAAAAACTCCGCCAGATGACGGGCCATTCGCTTGGACACCGGATCGGCGTTTGAGCCGATGTGGATCGTCCACGCCTCCGTGATGGCCGCATCACTCGCATCCGGATGCGCCTGCGGGTTACGGCTAAACCGGGAGAAATAGTCCTTTGACAAAGCGCTGAATGGGCTGGCCGCATAGGCGGCAGCCCCCTCCTGCGCCAGTCGCGATTGGATTTGCGCCAAGGTTTCAGGTGGTGTCATAATTTTGTCGATATACTGAATTGCTGTGGCACGCCTTTGGCGAGTCGTCAACCTGCCGTCTATAGCCTACAGTCCTTAGCCCAATTTCAACCTACCATGCCTTCATCTTAGGCAGGCGCGCGGGCGGCAGACCCTTAACGAGACTGGCTATTTTTACCGGTTTGTTGGTGCGCATGCTCTCGTTGGCGGCCGCGCCGATCAGGATGCTCATGGCGCCGCTGGCATAATTGGCTGCGCGCATATAGGGGTCTTTGATGCGCTTCGTGCCGAATAAGTCCGCCATCAGCCGGTCGTCGCCGCCCAAATGACCACCCTTAACGGTTTTGAGCGGCTCTGAACGGGCCGGCTTAAAATGCGGATAGATCCGGATATGCATGCCGTTCGGCAGGCCCTTGGCCGGCAGGGGCCGGCCCTTTCCGTCGAGCGGCGCTCCAATATGCTCAAATTCCAACCGGCCCCTGGTTCCGTTGAACGCATACTGAAAACCTTCCCAGGCCGCAAAGGTGTTCAACGCGTAGGACATGAATGCGCCGGTATCATAACGGACGACGAGATTCATGGTGTCCTCGGCATCCGCCTTTTTATTGAAGATACAGCGATCGCGCAGATAACCGTCATAGCGCTCGTTATCCAAGTACATTGCCTTCATGCTCTCCGATTTTTTCAGATCCAGGAAAAACGGACAGCGCTTCTTGAACCGGCAGAGCAAGCATCGTTCGGCATGGCCGCGCAACCCGTAGCGTCCGACCAGCTCGCTCCTGGCGCCATAAAAAACCTGGGCGCCCATGCAATAAACCTCGACCGGATTGGCCGAAAGGAACCAGTTGGCCAGGTCTAAGTGATGGGTAGCCTTGTGCAACAACAGGCCGCCCGACTTGGCCTTTTCGCCATGCCAGCGCCGGTAATAGCTTGCGCCATGGTCCATATCGAGATTCCATTGCACGGTCACGGATAAAATCTTGCCGATCACTCCTTGCATGAGCAGGTCCTTGACCTGGACCATGTTGGGCATGTAGCGGCAGTTGAAGGTGACCTTGAGGTCGCGCCCGGTGTGATTGACGGCATCCACAATCCGCTGGCATTTGCGCGCATCGGTTGTCATTGGCTTTTCGGTGATGACATCACAGCCCAATTCCATGGCGCGCACAATATACTTGTCGTGATAGCAATCGGTGGTCGTGACCACAACCACATCCGGTTTCTGTTTCCTGATCATGGCGTCAAATTGCGTGTCCAGAAAGATGGGGGCCGGTTTTCCGCGCAGTTCCGCGACGATCTTGCGGTTGCGCAATTCCAGGCGTCCCCGGTTGTTGTCGCACAGACCCACTAATTCACAGTCGGCCTTCATGGTTTTTACAATGGCCTGGGTATAACTCCAGGATCGGTCGCCGAGCCCCACCTGCACATATCTGTTGCGACGTGTCACGACTGATTCTCCTGTTTATATTATGGCTTTATTCGATGGAACCTAAATTAGGCCCGGTAACCGCCGGGCAACTGTTTTGAATGCGTGTTCATATAGACGCCGAACTGATCGCGCAGTTCGCACATGTATAGATACCCTTCCGCGTTTTCTTTCGAAAAAACGCAACCTTCTGTGCCGCCCAGGATATATCCGCCGCCGGGCATGCCGGCCTTGAGACACGCCAGGGTTTCCTCACGGATCAGAGCGCGGTTGCCGGTTGAAATAAGGCTTAAATCATCAAGGTCCCCGGCCAGGCAGACCTGCCTGCCAATGCTTGCTTTTAACTCCGCCAATTCAATGTCGCCCTGTGGCGGCTTTTCGCACGGTGAAAGCACATAAATCCCCAAGCCGGCCAGATGCTTGTGGATTTTTGCGATCTTGCCGTGGCAATGACACCACGTATATCCTCCGTTCCGGCGGATCATTTGCGCCACCTGGCTATCATAGGGCGCAACCAGGCGCGGGAACCATTCCGGTCCCATGATGGTCTGCGAGGCCAGTTCCGGACCGGACGTCATGAAAAACCGGATGCCGGCGTCAAGGCATTGTTTCGTAACGTCCATGATCGAGCGGTTGACCCGCTCCAGCAGACGGCAGACCAGATCGGTGCTTTCATGACAGGCCTGAATGACATAATCTTCCGGACTGAACCAGAGGCCCGGACAACACAAGGCGTCGGCGATATGGGCCAGCACAATCCCCTCGTTGCCGATTTTCTTTTCCCACTCGCGATATTCCGTGAAATCGAGAGCGGGCGGCCGGTAGGGAATGGAAAGCGCTTTTTCAACGTCTGCGGCTGTTTCGAAGAAATGTTTTTCGGCCCAGTCCATCATGGTTTGTTCAACATGAATCTTGCTGGTCAAAGGTCCTTTGGGCGTCGCAATGGTTTTATGGCGCAGGTCGCCCTCAGTTTCCTCCCGGCACCGGCCACGGGCTTCTTCGCCGAGGTAGAGAACGTGATCCGGCAGCATATCAACGTAAAAAGCAAGGTCCGAGGCGCGAATGATTTCTCCGGCCAGGTCTTCGCCGGCGTTTTTAAGCCAGAGCGAATCGAGGCGCGGACATACGGGCACCTTGTCCGGTATCTTCAACTCAAACGCGGTTATAATCCGTTCTTTTGAATTCATAAGAGCAACCTTACCGTAAAAACATAGCGCGGCAGAGCCACAGCCAAATTGTCATTCCCGCGAAGGCGGAAATCCAGTTACTACGACCATAGCGATTACGGTTTTATGAGCGTCAGGCTCTAAGAACAGCACGCACGGTTTTTCCAAATTTATCCAGAATCTCGTCGCATTCCTTCTGATTGACGATCATGGGCGGTTTGACCTTCAGAACGTTCTTGCGGACGCCGCCCAGACCGAAAATGATTCCGTTTTTCATTCCGGCGTCCCGCATGGCCACCGTCTCCTTATCAAGTGGTTTCTTGCTCTTTGGGTCTTTTACAAATTCCACGCCGATATGAAGGCCTGCCTGGCGCACTTCGCCCATTTCCGGATATTTTTTCATCATGGCCTTGAGCTGATCGCCGAGATATTGTCATAAAGACACACGAAATCCCGGGCCGGGGCGACATTCTTGATGCAGATTTTCATGGCCGCCTCAATGGCCGCGCCGCCGCCAACCGTGAACGAAACCCGTTTAAGACTACCCGGCGCCAACTTAGCCAGCTTACGCGCCAGATAAAACCGGGGCCTGGTGTCGAATCCCTGGTGAATATGAGTCATCGTCTCAATGTGTTCGCGGATAACCTGGTTGATCTCGTCATTGGCATACCCGAGATACAAGGCCCAGCTTTGGGAGGTGCAGTCAATATAATCCTTGCCGTCAACGTCCCATACCCGCACGCCCTTGCGCGCGAGAGCACCGGTCCGCCGCGGGCGCCACCGCCCAGCATGACGTGCTTTCCGCATTCCTCTATCTGCGCCTTATTTAACGAATATATTTCCCACAATATTTTGTCCATAATATTCCTTGAAAATCATCTCGCCACGATTAATTTATAAGGCCCCTTGACCAGTTGCCGGCGCT
The DNA here is from genome assembly GCA_016182435.1 of Lentisphaerota bacterium. Next base: position 28,858 of record JACPGN010000210.1, read on the forward strand.
GCGCCGCGGATATGCCGGCGTCCGTGATAACCACGTCAATATCTTTGCTTCCCAGCGCCAGAATCAAACCAGCGGAGTCAATTTTGGAATGATCCGCCAGCACAACCCGCTTAGCGGCCTGCTGGCCCATGGCGCGGATAACGGCCGCGCTTTCCTGATCGGTGGCATAGCCGCCGCGGCCAGGAATCAGTTGGTCAATTCCCAGGAAGGCAATGTCCGCCGCAAACTGGGCAAATGCCGACTCAACCTGAGGCCCGTAAAAATCAAGATTGGCGGGCCGGAACTTGCCGCCCGCGCAGAAAAGCGTGATGCCCTCCACAGCGCCGATTTCTTCGATCACGGCCAGCGAAGCGGTGATTACCGTCAGGGGAACGATATTTTTCAGCTGACGGGAAACAGTCCAAGCTGTTGTGCCGCTGTCCAGCATGACTTTCATGCCGGGTTTAACCAGAGCGGCCGCCGCCTTGGCTATGCTGATTTTGGCCGCATTCATGGCCGCCTGCTTTTCACCGAATGTTCTTACAACGAGCGAGGTTTCTGTTCTGGCTTTCACGCCCCCGAATGTCCGCAAAAGCTTGCCTTCCTGCTCGAGAATCGAAAAATCGCGGCGCGCCGTGGCCAGGGAAATATTGAATATTTTGGCGATCATGCCGATATCCAGCGCCCTTTTTTCATTCAGCAGATCAAGGATCTGGTCATGCCGACGGTAAGCTCGGACGCGCATGCAAAATTCCCCGAATATTTTTATTGATTGTTTCGCTCGTTAATATATTGTATTAATGATTGAAACGCAAGAATTATTTTTGTCATTTTTAAGGCGCAAGGAAAGACAAAACATGCATATTGATCTTTCGGATAAATCATGAACGGAGGAACCATAATACAAATGCGCCCTAAAATCGGATTAATCAATGTTGCCGATCCGCGGCTCGGACCGAGGCTCAACAACATTCAAGCTGACGGCGAACGCTATGCCGCCGCCCTTGCCCAAGCCGGAATTGATGCGGTCTATGCCGCTCAAACGGCAACCAATGACACCAGTGCGCGCGAGGCCCTGCGCATCATTAGCCATAGCTCTCCCTGCGGAGTCATCCTGCGCTGCGCCTGGTTTTTACGCTGCAATGTCATTGCTACCCTGGCCCAGGAATCTTCCATTCCCGTAATGCTCTGGGCCGTTCCCAATCCGGACGACACCGCCTTTGAAGGAATGGCGCTCGCGCACGGCGCGCTGGACGAATTGGGCGTTCCGCACGCAGTTCATTATGGCGATCTCTCCCGCGAGTCGCTCGATGAAGTCGCTGCCTGGGCCAAGGCCTGCCTTGTGAAAAAAACTTTCATGGGTTCGGTCTACGGCGAGATCGGCGGACGCTCGCTCGAAATGCTGCCGGCCAGTTCCGACGCCAATCAACTGCGGAAGCTATTCGGCATTCACGTTGATCCGATCGAGCAATGGACGCTGGTCAGAACGGCCGAACAAATTCCGGAATCTGCCTGGCAACCCGTTGCCGCGAAATGGAGAAAAGCATTCGGACAGGTGAACTGCAACTCGCGCTCACTGGAAAGGTCGGCAAAACTCTATCTGGCGGGCAATTCTATTTTTCAGGAAAGAAACTGGAATTTTGCCGGCATCCAGTGCCAGTTGGAGCTCATTGATAATTACCTGGCGCCCTGCCTGCCGGTGGCCATGTGGAATGAGGAGGGCTTTACGGTTGCCTGCGAAACCGACGTCAACAATGCGCTGGGCATGTATTTATGCCAACTTGCAACCGGCCGGCCGGCCATGTTCGCGGATTTGTTCTATCTCGACCGGAAGACTCGCATCATTCACGCGCTGAACTGCGGCAGCGGCGCGCCCTCATTGGCCGGCGGATTGGGTAAAACTTTTGTCGAGGAACAAACGCCCCTGCAGGGCACGTGGGACGAGGAAAAGAAATGCTCGCGCTGCCAGGGCGGGGCCTGCGTGCGGTTCATTCTGCCACCGGGACCGGTCACTTTGATCCGTTTCGGCCGGATAAAAGGCGAATATGTGATTCACGCCACGGAGGCGCAGGCCATTGAACACGCTTTCAATCCGAAAGAACTCGGCGGCATAGCCGGCATCTGGCCTTTCGCTTATATCCAACTGGATGAACGTCTGGACCTGAATAATTTTATCGGCAATCTAAGGTCGCATCACACGGTCATCGTTTGCGGTCATTTAGCCGGCATGGTCAAATTTTTTTCCAGGCTTTGTAATTTGCGTTATTTGTGACAATAATCCGGCTCGGCGCGGGTCGCATAACACGCGCACGCGGCATCGGTTCCGAAGCAGTTTGGAGAGCAGGGCGATTTCACCGCGCAGCAGGCGGCCTTGGCGTCCCGAATAAGGGCGGCCGTCGGAGGCGACCGGATTAACAATGACAACCCGGCTGGCGGCCAGCGCGGCCATCATCGAGATGTCGCCCCAGCGCAGGATCCCCGGGACATGAATCGCCATGGATTTGCCGATGGTTGGACCTGAAAACAAGTAGGAGCCCGGCATGCCGACGGTTGTAATGCTCCGGACGCGACCGCTGAAGACGGCGGCGCACAAGGCCGCCAGTCCGGTTTCATGGTAAGCGCGGATATCAATGGGAACGCGCGGCATTAGCGCGGCAATCTGTTGAACGAGCGCCAGGATGTCCCGGGTCCAGTCCCCCAACATCGTGCGGCCCAGCCAGAAACAAGCCCGGCTATGATCGTGAAAAGCCTGGGCGCTCAGCGGGGCGGGATTATAGCAGGTTTCGCCGGTTCCCCGCAAATCCGTAAGAACCAAGGCTTCTTTGCGTTGGGCACCATCGGGGATTAAGGCGTTTTCATGAAGGCCGCTTTTCCCTTGCGGATGCAGGATAATAGTCGCGGCGCTGAATTTGACGGCTGTGGGGTCCGTCACTATGACGGTGGGCATAAGGATTCCCGGTTCGGATTCGACAATCAATTTCCGGATGCGGCGGCGCATTTCAACAATGTCTCCAATATTCACAAGGGAATTGCCCGTCGCCAATGGTGGCAGACGCAGGAGGGACCGAAGCCGGCGTATTTTCGCGGCGCGGTTGACGCCTTGGGTTGGCTTGCGATGACCGGCGGCCAGGCGCCGGGCGATTGGCCGGCAGTAGTCGGGAATCGAGACCACGGCTTTGGGCCGGCGTTTTCCCGGGAAGCACAGACACTGTTCCGGGGGCAATGGCGTGTAGGCCGGCAAGTCGCAAGGGCGGCCCTCGCCTTCGCCTTTTAACCACCGTTTGAACCAGCCCAGCATATGCCGCTGCATTTCGGGCCAATAATCGTGGGTGAGATCGAAGGCATGATAAGCGATTTTGTCCTCAACCCCATGGAGCCGATACACCTGGCAGGCATCGTTGAACGAGCGGATCATTTCCTGGACGGAAAAAGTCGGGTTGTCCTGCAAAGCATTCAGAATCAGAAGGGGATTAGGCGCGACCAATCCGAGCACGGCCCATTCTTCGAGAAACGTCAAACCGTTCGGCAACACTTCGCAGACGCAATTACAGCGGGTCACATACGATTCGAAGGTCCCCACCGACACTACCGGAACCGTCGCCTTGATCCTCGGGTCCAGCGCCGCCAGCCACATGGTCTGGTTGCCGCCGCCGGACTCGCCGGTGACCCCGATATGGCCGGCATCCACGTAGGCGAGGGACTCGAGCAAATCAATGCCGCGCATATTGTCATAGACCTGCATTCCCAGCAGGGACTCGCCGATATTGAAGAGCGTAGCGCCGATGCCGGCGCCGTGGTATTCGAATTTTCCGGGCGCGGTTCCCCGTTCGCCGGCGCCGAAGGCATCAATCATCAGAACCACAAAACCGTTCAGGGCCAGGACATGGCCGCGCGCCTGGACACGTTCGTTGATTTTGCCCTCGGCACAGTGCCCATGGACCCCGATGATACCCGGGAAAGGACCCCGGCCATCCGGCACGTATAGGTTGGCGGTGACTCTCAGTTCGGACCGGCTTTGGTACGTGACGAGGCGCATTTCGTAACCGTTGAGCCGTCTCACACCGTGAATTTTCAGGTCCAATGGCGTGTTCGATCCCGACCCCGCCGGGAGTTGCGAAGGTTGGGAATGAAACAAGCCGGCATTGGTTCGGATATTTTCGATGAGCAGTTTGCGCCGGGTTTGCCACGCTTCCAGCGTCAAGGGTGGTTGATGCAGATAGTGGCGCCTTTGCGCCTCCAGGATCTGATGATTTTTAACGAGTTCCAACGCACTGTCACGCCAAATGGTCATGTTCATGATTTGGTTCTCCGATTACCACACCTTTAATTTATTTCTTTACAGACCCTTGTGTCAATCTTTATGGTTCCATCATCGGCGTCAAATACGGCGAAGCGTTCGTCCGCTCCCAGGCCGTTGGGCTGGCCGTCCCGGACGCTTCGGCCATGCTGAATTCGATTGTATGAATTGCCTCGGCGGAGCCGCACAGGCGGAACCGCGCGAAGCGCTGGGCAAGCCACGGACTTGTCCCGCGCTGCGCGGGATGAACACAGATAGACACAGATAGAACTTTCAGGACCTGCCCGCAGTGCTACGCTCAGCATTGCAGGCGGGTTATCAGTGTTCATCAGTGTCCATCAGTGGTTTCCGTCATAGCGGATCCGTATGAGGAGGAAATTTCTTTCGGTTGCGGGCGTTAGCTCGCCTTAGTTATGACGCGCCGTGCCATTCTATTGGGTCTGCTGGGCGCCGCCGCCGTCTGCGGCCTGACCTACTTTAATGACGCGGTTATGCACGCCACGTTCTTCATCGGCAACAACCTGCCCATCTCGGTGTATGGCGCCCTCATCCTGTTCGTGATCCTGTTTAACCCCCTGATGTTTCGGTTCTGGAAGCGCCTGGCGCTCTCGACCGCCGAAATTGCCGTGGCCTTAGCGCTGACGCTTTCGGCCTGTTGCATTCCGGGCTCCGGTCTGCTGCGCACCTTGACGCCCACGCTGATCATGCCGTTTCATTACCAGCGCCTCACGCCCGCCTGGCAGGAGCACAAGGCGCTGGAAGCAGTGCCGTCCTACATGCTCGCCAATGTCACTAAGGACAACGAGAGCGACGTGTTAAACGGGTTTATCCAGGGATTAGGCGCCGCCCAGGGGCACATTGCCTTTTCCCGGGTTCCGTGGGCGGCCTGGGTCAGACCCTTGGCCTTCTGGTTGCCGCTGGTCCTGATCCTGTGGATTGCGCTGCTGGGCCTGGCGCTCGTGGTTCACCGGCAATGGTCGGATCATGAACAGCTCCCATATCCCATTGCCGCGTTCACCCACAGTCTGCTGACGGGCTTTCGCCGGGAGAGCGCGGAACTCGCGCATAGCCGGATTTTCTGGATCGGCCTGGCCGCCACGTGCGGCCTGCACCTGAACAACTATGCCTGCGCCTGGTTCCCGCAGTTGATTCCTTTGACCTTGTCATTTAATTTTTCCGGGCTGCTCCCGCTGTTCCCGACGCTCATGAAAACTAATACTTTCGGCTATTTCCAGCCCACCATCTACTTAACCGTGGTTGCGTTCGCTTATTTCCTGGCTTCCGATGTTTCCCTGGCGCTTGGCTTGGGTCCATTGTTCTGGCTCCTGGTTGCCGGGACGCTCGCGGGCTACGGTATTTCCGTCGCGGGGAGCAGCCCCAACATTACCGAGTTTGCGCAGTTCGGCGCCTACCTGGCGACAGTGCTGGTGCTGGTTTATACCGGCCGCAATTTCTACGGCGCCGTCTTACGCCGGGCAGTCGGCCTGAGCGCCTGTGCCCGCCTGCCCAAGCTCGGCCAGGGAGCGCCGGCCAGGGCGGCCGACACCCCGCCGCCGGAATCCGTCTGGGGCGCGCGGCTGTTCCTGGCCGGCATGGTTATCCTCGGGATTTATCTCAGCGCGTTGGGCAGGCTTGACTGGCAGTTGGCGGTGTTGTTCCTTGGCGGCACGGTCCTGACGTTCCTGGTCATGAGCCGCATCATTGCCGAAACCGGATGTTTTTTCATCCAGGCCTACTGGTATCCCCATTCCATTATCATCGGTTTCTTCGGCATCACCGCTCTCGGAGCGCAATCCATCGCGATCATGGCAATCCTGACTGCCGTCCTCCTGCTCGACCAGCGCGAAGCGTTCATGCCGTTCACCATCAACTCGCTGAAACTCCTGGACCTGAGCCGGGTCAGCGCGCTCAAGATCGCGAAAGTGATTGTTGGGGCGTTGCTGATCGGCCTGACCGTGGCGGTTGCCGCGACGCTCTATTTCCAATACGACCGCGGCGCCAACATGACGGATAATTGGGCGACGAGCTACGTTCCCATGCTGCCCTTCCAGGAACAGGTGCGGGCGGAACAGCGCCTGGAATCCCAGCAGCGGCTGGCGCAATCGGCCGCCCTTGCCGGCTGGGAACGTTTTGCCTGCCTGAAGCCGGATGGCAAGGCCATGCTCAGCCTGGCCGTGGCGTTCGCGCTCGCCCTGGCAGTCATTATGGCGCGGCTCCGCTTCAGTCGCTGGCCGATTCACCCGGTGTTTCTGCTGGTCTGGGCCACCTATCCTGCCAACCATTTCGCCTTCTCGTTTCTGTTAGGCTGGGTCATCAAAGCGCTGGTCACCAGGTATGGCGGCAGTTCCGTCTACCGGGCGCTGAAGCCGCTCATGGTCGGGCTAATTGCCGGCGAGATGCTGGGAGGCGGCATTCCCATGCTCATCGGATTTGTCTACTATCTCTTGACGGGTCTGCCGCCGAAAACTTTTTCCATCATGCCGGGATAGTAACTCAACCACGAGGAGCTGCCATGAAAAACAAGAATTTTTCCGCCCGAAGCGGACCCGCCGAGGCGGGAACCACGGATGGCACGGATAACACTGATTGTTGACGGCCGCTCGGCGGCCGTCAACGGTCTGACCATCCGTGGAATCCGTGTAATCAGTGGTAAATTTTTGCTTTGCAGGCATAGCCTCACTTTAAGCCGTAAAAACCGCAGGCGTGAATATGCAAACTTTGGTCTGGCGCTTTTTTTCCATGCAGATTCCCGATGACTGGGAAATGCTCCTCTATAGCCGCGACCTGCCGGCCGGACGTTGCGCGTTTGCGGACCGCCGCCAGCATCGTCTGGAATTCCATTGGCGGCAGGTGCAGCTTTGTCCGGATCTCGAAGGCCAGCTTGAGCGCTACCAGGCGCAATTGACGCGGGGCCAGAGCGACTGCCGGGTTATATCCGAGCGCCAGGGGGCATGGGTTGGCCTGGTTACCGAGGGGAAAGCAGGAGCGGCAACATCCCGGTTCAGCCGGTTCTTTCCTGGGGAAAATTGCGTGGTTGAAGCGGTTTTCCTGTGGCCGAAACAGCGCGAGCACCTTCTTGAACAGCAAGTGTTGAACTCCATCGCCGTAGCGCCGCCGGATGCCGGCGGTTTGCGTCCTTGGCAGGCATTTGGCATGCGCATGCGGGTGGCCGGCGACTTCGCGCTGCGTGAGTGCGTTGCCCAGCCGGCCAATGCCCGCCTGGTCTTCGCTCCGGCTTGCGACCCGGCGCAGGAAGAGCGGTTCGAGCGCCTGGGCATGGTCTCCCACTGGCTGAACGGGACCGTCAATGAATGGCTGAGGCGGCGAATTCCGGCAGCCGTGGCTGTCAAGCACTCAGCAATATCCCAAAGCGCCGGTCATGCCGTTAGCGACGTGGCCGGGATACAGAGCGGACCGCTCCTGTTCCGGCGCGGGCGTCCCTGGCCGAGCTCCCTGGCCGGGCTTGGGCAGGCGGGCAGGCCCTACCAGGCCCGCGCGTGGATTTGTCCCGCCGATGGGCGCCTGTATTGTCACATGACCACCAGCGCGGCGAAGCGCAGCGAAGCCGCGGAGCCGCGCCGGCCGGGTTCTATCGCCGGGCAACTGGCCTGCTGTTCAGATTGGCAAGATTAACCGTACCTGTAGATAAATGGTTTCCCATCGTAATAATAGCGAGCCAAGTAGCTCGTGGGCCCGTATGCTGATGGCCGTTCCGCGGCAGAACGAGGCTGCCCAAGTTGCCACCTGCGCCGGTGGAGGCGCGCGCATCACCATCAGGCGCCGCCGGCCCGGTTGGTTGGCGCCGCCGGTGTCTTGGTTGATCCGCCCGGCGCTGACGGCCACGATCGAGTTAGACGCGCTCGGCGCCACGCTCTGGCGGGACTGTGACGGCCGCCGCAATGTCGAGATGATCGTCGTTGAGTTCGCCCAGCGGCACGCCTTGACGTTTCATGAAGCGCGGAGCGCCGTTACCGGGTATCTGAAAGGCCTGGTCCAGCGCGGCGCCCTGGCCGTGGAGTTGGCTATGCCAACGTTACCCGTTCCGGATACCAGTCCCGACGGAATTACTTTATGAAGCCAATTGACATTAAAGATCAGCCGGTCCTGAGCGTTCGGCGAACAGCGGAAATCTGCCTGAATGGCATTAAGTACCGTCTATTCCGTTCGCTGGTCACCATGACGGTTATTTCCGTGGCCATTGCCTTTATGATGAATATTGTCAGCGAAGTCATCGGGTTGAAAGCGGTTGTCCAGACCGCGGCCGGGCAAACCGCAGCCAGCTCTCTGGCCGCGCGTTGGACGCAGCGGCTGACCGCAGCCGGAACGCTTGAATCCGTCCTGCGGGAAATCGCGGGCGAGGATCAGAATAGTTCCATTCTGGCGGAAGTGCGCCGTTTCTCCGGACTCCCGGAGAGCGAATTCGAGGTGTTTCGCGCGGAGGCCCGGGCGGCGGCGAGCTACTGTTCCTGGTTTGACCGCTTAGACTACAGCCGGCGACGCGCGCTGATCCGAGATATTTCCGGCGTGGCGGTTTTTGATTTCCTGCAGGAAGTCGGAGCGCTGGCGCAATTTACCGCCGCCTTGAAAAAAAACCGGTCGGTCCGTTTGCCCACGTCCCCGGAGGAGTTTCAGCATTTTCTGCACCGGTGGCCGGCGCTAAAGGCGCGCGCCCAGCGCCTGATCAGCGCGCACGAAGAGGCGATCGAGAGCGTCGCGCGTCTGTCGAAAGGCCAGGTTATCGCCGAGCAACTCTCTCAGGCCGATGCCGCCTGGGGCGAGCAGGTGCGCGCGGCGGGTTTTTTGGCTTTCGACGCTGCGGTGCGGCGCCAAGTAACCGCTCAAGCGCTCCAGCAGAAACAATTGGCCGTCATCGAGCAGAGCATCCAGCAACCTGCCGCGCGCCAGGTTATTGCCGCTTATCTGGATGTTCTGCCCGGCGAGATCAATTCGCTGACATTCTGGCGCTCGCTGCAGAGTCGTTCCGCCGCGGAATGGTATCACCGCCGGATGGCGGCGGCCGGAGCGCCGCTCATGGAGCTGACCCCGGGGCGTCTGGTTGAGCTGGCCAACACGCGCCTGGCCCAGGCCGCCCTGGAGAACATTCTGCGCCGGACGGAAGAAGCGTCGGCAGAGTTGGGGTTCATGGGCATCGGCGCGCGCCTGTCATGGCTCCTGTTGGTGGCGCTTACCTTGTGCAGCGTGGGCATCTGCAACGCCATGCTGATGGCCGTTACCGAGCGGTTCCGCGAAATCGCCACGCTCAAGTGCCTGGGCGCCCTGGACGGGTTCATCATGCTCTTGTTTCTCATGGAAGCCATGGCGTTGGGCCTTGTGGGCGGCTTGATTGGCGGCTTGCTGGGAAGTGTCATCGGTTTCGGCCGGCTCCTGGCAAGCCTGGGCGGCATTGTGTGGCTGGCGTTCCCGGCCGGCGCCTGGTTAGCGTCGCTGGGTCTGGCGGTGGTCGCTGGCATGGTGCTCTCCGGTATTGCGGGTGTTTATCCATCTTACCTGGCGGCGCGGCTGGCGCCTATGGAAGCCATGCGGATTGAGTGAGAATAACGTGAAAATGGTAACCTGTCAGCCATCTGGGGGCGTCGATCCCAATGGCCTCAGCAAGCTGAGGCCCTACGTAGGGCGCGACCTTGCGTCGCGCTATTTCTCCCCTTGAGATTACGTGCAAATGAACGCGCCGGAAACAAACAGTGGGAATCTTACGCAGTCGGGAGAGGTCCCGGCGGCATCCGCACCTCGCCGCGTGATCATCCGGACCCTCAACCTCCGCAAAGCCTACCTGAAAAACAATGTCGTCACCGAGGCGCTGCGCGGCGTGCAATCCGAGATTTACGCCGGCGAGCTGATTGCCATCATGGGCCCGTCCGGCTCCGGCAAAACCACGTTCTTTAATATGATTGGCGCGCTGGATAGCCCGACCAGCGGCCGCGTCTTCATTGATGAAGTGGATGTCGCCCAACTGACCGCCATCGAACTGGCCTTCCTACGCTGCCGCAAAATCGGCTACATCTTCCAGCAGTTCAACCTGATCCAGTACATGACGGCCCTGGAAAACGTGACGACGCCCATGATGTTTGCCGGAGTGGCGCCCGATGAGGCGCGCGCGCGGGGCATGGGGCTGCTGGATCTGACCGGCCTGAAGGAGCGCTGGTTCCACCGCCCAATCGAGATGTCCGGCGGTCAGCAGCAGCGCGTGGCGATCGCCCGGGCCATGTCCAATCTGCCGACGATCCTGCTGTGCGACGAGCCGACCGGCAACCTGGACCTGAAAACCGGACGGGAAATTCTGGACATCCTGGTCAGGCTGAACCAGGAGCGCAAGGTCACGATCATCTGCGCCACCCATGACGCCCGGATGTTGAGTTTATGCGACCGGCTAATGTGGATCCGCGACGGGCAGATTGAGCGGGTGGCGCGCCGCAACGAAGTTCATATTGAAATTGGCTCGATCAACAACGAAACGGATTAAGGGCATGCCAAATATTTTTTCATTATTGAGGCGCTTGCAAAACTCGTGTCCGGAACGGTCGGGGTGGAACCCGACCCTCCATAACGAGGAAAAACAGGCCGTTGTTGATCTGTGGAGGGCGGACTTCCACGTCCGCCGGGGAGTTTTGCAAGCGGCTGTGTTAACCGGGAAGGCGCTCTGGTGCAGGGCGGTTCTGGTCCTGGCCGCCGGCTGTCTGTGCTCTACTGTCGGGGCGACGGAGCAATTCATGGCCGATTGCAAAGCCCTGACTAAGGCCGAGCACCGCCTGATGGGTAGCCCTGAATCCGTGGACGCGGCGAAATACCTGGAACAGCGTTTGCGATCACTGGGTCTGGAACAGGTCATAATCCAGAATTTTCCGGCCGGGCGGCTGGTGGTCAAGCAGTGTGAAATCATTCTGGAAACACCGGAAGGCCCTCGAAGAATGCCCCTACAGCCCATGCGGCCGAACGGCATAATCCCGCCGGTTACGCTTGAGCAGGGCCTGCGCGGCGAGCTCCTGGACGCCGGGCGCGGCGAACTTTCCGACTACGGCAACCGTTCGGCGCTCGATAAGATCGTGATCCTGGATTATAATTCCGACGACGGCTGGCTGCGCGCGTTCCGCATGGGCGCCGCCGCGGTAATCTTCGTCAGCAACGCCCCGGCGCAGTCCTGGCATTTGCATTACCTGGAAGCGCCGGCCAATTTCCCACGCTTTTATTACGCGGGCGACCGGCGCGACCTCCCCGAGGGCGGTTCCGTCCTCTTGCACAGCGCCGTCGCCTGGGAAGCAGCCGATGGCCACAACGTTATCGCCTTTCTGCCCGGCACGGATCCGGTGTTTGCCTTGGGCATGAAGGAAGCCGTGGTGTTGGCCGCGCCGCTGGACTCGTTTGGGGAAGCGCCCGGTTTGTCGCCCGGCGCCCGGGGCGCCGCGAACTGCGCCGCGGCGCTGGCGATCGCCGAAACACTCGTGAAACAGCCGCCGCGCAGGGACATAGTCTTGGCGTTTTTCGATGGTCAGGCCTTCGGGCACGCGGGAGTATCCGCGTTTTACCGCGCTCTTGAGAAACCCACTGAGGTGGAAACTGAAGTCAGGTTCCTCCAATTGCTGGAAGAGTGTTTGCAGGCAGACGAACTCAATTCTTCGAATCCGGCGGCGACCGATGAAATAATCCGGCGGCTCAAAACCAAAGCCGCGGAACACGTCAATGCAATCGGCCTGGCCATCGAGGATCTTCGCAAAGCCAGGGAGGCCTTGGCGCCGCGGCGCGGACTGGCCGTCAGGGCACCCTCCGTTCAACCGGCCTGGCGGGAGCAGCTTCAGCAATACCAGGAGCAAAAGAACAATTGGAACAACCTTCGGCGCGCCTTGGGACGCCGGGACTTAGGACTGGCGCGGAGGCCGCCGCTGGCCGGGTTAATGGCGACTGCGCTGGCCGAGGCGCGGGCTGATGTGTCCAGCCGCCAGCAGGAGCTTGCCCGGCGCAGCGCGGCCTCAAGGGCCGAGGCCTGGCTGAATGAGCGTCTGGGTAAGTCCTGGATCGGTCTGCACGCCGCGCTGCTGCTGGGCGACGACCGGAACCGCTGGGGACTGGTCATTGGCGGAGATTCGGCGTGGCACGCCTATGGAGATCAGAGCGGGTTATACGGCCGGCTGCAGAACGTATTCCTGGCGGCGGCCGGGAAGTTAGCGGGTAATGGCGCGCCGCTTTCGCATTTTGAGTGTTCCACCGTTGACCGGACCATCGAACCACGCCTTTTCTGGACGGCGCCCCTCGCGCACAGCGGGGAAATCGCCGGCCGCCTTGGAATCTATAATGTGGCTTTCGCTACGGGCCAGGACCCACTCATCCGGGAAGGGACTCCTGAGGATACGTTCGAGCGCCTACAGCCGGAGGCCATTGAAACCCAGGCCCGGGAGATCGGAACGCTCCTGGCCGAGGCGGCTTCTGGCGAAGGATTAACCATTCGCCGTTCCATTGTGCCGAACGCCGGGTATTTCCTTCCCGGGATGGATGCCAACGGCAAGATCCAGGGTCCGGTTGTGATGGACACGCTCCAGAACAATGTGATGGCCGGCGCGCCGGCGCCACATAGCGTAATTCAGCTTCGCCCGTGGGGGGGAGCGCTATTCCAGTTCGTGCGTATTCCCGGATTCAACAATTATCAGATCGCCATGGCGGACGCCAATGGCAGTTACGGGTTCGGTCCGGTCCTGTATGATCCCGGCCAGACGGTTCTGCAGGGCTTTGCCGCGAAATTCAACAGCCGCGGGAATGCGCTCGCGGTATCCACCTTGGAGTCGGCCGCGTGGGTCCAGACCAGATTAAATCTGATTTCCTGCGCCCCGGAGGTGTTCGATAACGAGCGCCGCGTTCTGTCGCCGCGCTATGGCGCCGCCGTCCTGGCGCCTTTCTCCGAAAGTCGTCAGCCGGTGAAAGTCATGCGGGCTTTAGGCAGCGCTCCCTTGAACGCCGCCCGTTCCTTCAGCGCCACCCAGGAAGGCATTGTGTTCTGGTATGCTGACAAATGGGTGGAGGCCATTAACCTCTTCGGTCTCGAAAAGCTGGTGAGCCTCGCCGGCCCAGCCCGCAGTCGCTACGCGCCAGCCCGCAATGCTACGCATAGCGTTGCAGGCGGGTCAGCGTTGCGCGCCGGCGGCGCGGACGAGCACGCCCGCGCGCGGTCAAAGACAGCGGACGCGGCGCAGGGGCAAGGGCTCAGCCTGTTAAGTCCCTGGCGTTTTCCCGCCTCCGCGCTGCGTTCGGCGGCTGACCTCTGGCGCCTCAACGAAACGCGCCTGGCCAATCTGCGCGCCCGGGGCGTAATGAACAGTTCCCTGGAGGAACTGCACGGCCGGGCCGAAGACTTGTGCCTCGCCTCCGGCAAGGCGCTGACGACCATGCGCCGGGAAGCGCTGGCGCTTTCGGCGTTTTTTATGGAGGGAGCGGTCTACCTTGACCTGCGGAACATGTTGAATGACTTGGTGAAAGCCGTGCTTATCCTCCTGGCCCTGGCCCTTCCTTTCGCCTATGCCCTGGAGCGCCTGTTGATCGGCGCCGTGAATATCTACCGGCAGATCGCCTGGTTTGGCCTGTTTTTTATCGCCACCTTCCTGTTCCTCTACGCGGTTCACCCGGCTTTCGCGCTTTCGGCCCAGCCGATCATCATCTTCCTTGCGTTTGCCCTGGTGGTGCTCTCCGGCCTGGTGATCCTGCTCATGATGCGGAAATTCGAGCAGGAGCTGAAAATTCTCCAGGGTTTTACCGCCACGGTGCATGCGGCGGATGTGTCGCGCTTCAGCACGACGCTTGCCGCGGTGAACATGGCCATTTCCACAATGCGCCGGCGGCCCCTGCGAACCGGCCTGACGGCGTTGACGGTTATCCTGCTGACTTTCACCATCCTCAACTTCGCCTCGTTCTCGCGGAAACTGGGCGTAGTGAAACTGTTCAAGGGTTCGCCTGCGCCGTATAGCGGCATTTTCCTGCACGAGGTCAACCACGCGGCGCTCAACCCCGGGATCCTGGATATCATCATGGGACGGTGGAGCTTTCAAGCGACGGTTACCACCCGCATCTGGCAGAACGCCGCCTTGCTCGAACGCTTGGACGGCGCCAAGGCCGTCTCCTTGCGCGGCGTGCTGGGTTTGGACGCTCGGGAAATTGCCGCCCGGCCCGATTTCCAGGTTCTGTTCGGCGCGCCCACAAACCTGAGAGCCAACTGGGTGTTCCTGACCGAGACCCTGGCCAGATTCATTGGAGTTACACCGGGCGACACCGTCATGGTTGGCGGCATCCGCCTGGACGTGGCGGGTCTGCTGAGCTCCGCCATGCTCACCAGCGCGACCGACATGGATGGCAACAGCATTCTTCCCGTGGATTTCACGGCAATGGGCGCTGGAGCGTACGCGGCCAGGGACGCTCAACAAGCGCCGGGCGAATCGCTCCTGGCCGCTTGCGAAAACGAAACGGAGTGGGCAAACCTGCCGGCGGACAGCGTGGTCATCGTGTCAACCGCCTCTGCGCGCCGGATGAACGGAATCTTGCGCGCCGTGACGCTCTATACCCAGGAGCCGAATTCCACTTCGGCCATCGCGGAGGACCTGGCCCGGGTTTTTCCGCTTCCCGTCGTTGCCACGCTTCCGCAGGGCGTGTATCTTCATGTGTTGGCGCCGATGATCGGGGCCCAGGGAGTCAAGGATCTGTTTTTTCCGCTCCTGCTTGGCGGTCTGGTGGTCTTTGGGACGCTGCTTGGGTCCGTCGCTGACCGGGAAAGGGAAATTTACACGTTCAGCGCGCTGGGACTTGCCCCGCCGCACGTTGCCACGCTTTTTGTGGCTGAGGCCATGGTGTATTCCTGCATCGGCGGCGTCGGCGGTTACCTGCTGGCCCAGGGTTTGCTGAAAGTCCTGCTGGTCTTGGAGTCGTTCGGCGTCGGCACGGCGCCGGAAATGAATTATTCCTCGCTGAACGCGATTATGGCGATCGTGATCGTTATGGGCATTGTCCTGCTTTCGGCCATTTACCCGGCCTTCAAGGCGTCCCGCAGCGCCAACCCCGGTATCTTGCGCGCGTGGCGCCTGCCGGCGCCGGATGGCGACCGCTTCCAAATTGTCTTCCCGTTCACGGTTTCGCAATACGATATTCCCGGCGTCATCAGCTTCCTGCGGGAACACTTCGAGAATTTTTCCGACACCAGCCTGGGGGTGTTCATGGCCAGGGATATTGTGGTCGCTGGCGCCGGCGCCGGCCGGGAGCTGCTGGCCAGCGTGGCCCTCGCGCCCTTCGACCTGGGCGTAACGCAATCCTTCCGTATGCGCAGCGCGCCCAGCGAAGTTCCCGGCATTGACGAGGTGACCATCGAGCTGGAGCGCAAATCGGGGCAAAAAAGCGATTGGCGCCGGCTGAACCGGAACCTGTTGAACGATTTGCGGCGGCAGTTCCTGATCTGGCGGTCGCTGTCGCATGACACCATGGAACTTTACCGGAACCGGACGATGATGATGGCCGGCACAGCGTCGGGCCCGGCGGAGGGTCAAAACGGCGAGCTTGCCCGCCATAGCCTTGGCGCCGGCGGGGCGCGTTCATCGTGAAGAGGACAGCTTTATGGCCATTCTAAGCAGACAGCCGGCGCGGCGCGCCGACAGGGAGCTGGAGGAATTCCGCCAGTTGATGGAGCCGCCTTCCACCTTTGAGGAGGGATTTAATTGGAAGTCCATGTTCGGCGCGCTCTTTATTGTCTTCCTCATGGTGCCGGGCTCCATTTACATGGGACTTCTCGCCGGACAGTCCATCGGTCCGGCGGCCCAGTGGGTGACGGTGATTCTCTTTATCGAGGTGGCTCGGCGGGCCCACGTTCAGCTCAAGCGCGCCGAGATCTTTGTGCTGTTCTACATGGCCGCTGCCGCCATGGGCGGCCCATTCTCCGGCTTGCTCTGGAACCAGTTCTTTGCCCGGAGCCAGGCGGCGGCCTCCGTTGGGATAGCGGACCAGTTGCCGGCCTGGTTCGCGCCGCCGGCCGATTCCGCATCCTACGGGGTGCGCACATTTTTTCACGTTGACTGGCTGCCGGTGCTGGGCATGATCGTGTTCAGCTCGATTTTCGGGACGCTATCCAGCATGGTGCTCGGGTACGGACTGTTCCGTGTGACCAGCGACGTCGAGCGCCTGCCTTTTCCAATGGCGCCCATCGGCGCGCTGGGTGTCATGGCGCTGGCCGAGGATATCGGCGAGAAGAATGCCGCCAACGCCGAGGAGAACTGGCGCTGGCGGGTGTTTTCGATCGGCGGGGCGCTCGGCCTGGTGTTCGGTCTGGTCTACCTGGGGGTGCCCACCATAACGGGCGCCTTGATCGCCAAGCCGATCATAATCTTCCCCCTGCCTTTTTCGGATATTACGGCAAAGACGCAAGCGATCCTGCCCGCCGTGGCCACGGGGCTGTCCTGGGACATGAGCTTGCTCATTATCGGCATGGTCTTCCCGTTCTTCACAATCATCGGAAGCTTCATCGGGATGCTCATCACGGTGATCGCCAACCCCATCCTGTATCATCACCACATCCTGCGCTCCTGGACCTCCGGGGACAACACTGTGGTTACCCTATTCAAGAACAATGTTGATTTTTATTTCAGCTTCACGGTCGGGGTGTCGCTCGCCATCGCGGCGGTCGGCCTCTATCAGGTGATCGTCAGCGTTCGCCGGGCCCGGGCCAAGGCCCGGCTGGAGACCGGCGCTGTGCCGGGTGTTACCCTGGCGCGCCGGGAACGTGGCGATATCCGCCCTTTCTGGATTGTCACGGTCTATTTGCTCATGACGATCAGCTATATCGTGGTATCCGGTATGCTGATCAACTGGCACCGCGGGGTAATGCTGGTTCTGCTCTTTTTCGGTTTCGTCTATACGCCGCTCATCAGTTACGTCACTGCCCGGCTGGAAGGCATTGCCGGGCAGATCGTCGAAATCCCCATGATCCGGGAAGCCAGCCTGATCCTGAGCGGCTACCAGGGCGTGACGGTCTGGTTCCTGCCGATTCCCATGGCCAATTACGGCCAGATGACCTCCTTTTACCGGCAGTGCGAGCTGACCGGCACTAAATTCACCAGCATCTGGAAAACCCAGGTGCTGCTTTTCCCGCTGATCCTGATCGGCTCTTTTTTCTTTATGAACTTTATCTGGAAGTTTGGCGAGGTGCCCTCCGCGACCTACCCCTATGCTCAGACCATGTGGGACCTGCAGGCGGCCAATCAGTGCATCATGTATTCCGCCACCCTGGGCGAATATTCCATTTTCGAGGAAGCCTTCAACTGGAGATTCATCGCCGCTGGACTGGGATTCGGGACAGTGCTGTTCAGCGCCTTGAGCATTTTCGGGGCGCCCATCTTCCTGGTCTATGGCGTTCTGCGGGGCCTGGGGCAGACCATGCCGCATTCCATCATCCCGGAGCTGATCGGCGCCTTGCTGGGGCGATTCTATTTTCAAAAGCGGCTGGGGCTCAAGTGGCGGCAGTATATCCCGGTGGTCGCCGCCGGGTTTGCCTGCGGCATGGGCCTGATTTCCATGCTCAGCATCGGGTTCACCTTTATGAGCAAGGCGGTCATTGAACTGCCCTACTGAGCACTTAGGGCCTAAGGTCGGGAGACACGGGTGATGCCGGATATTCTGTTTCATATTCGCGCGCTCAACAAAGAGTTCCGCCTGGGGAAAAACGTGGTGCGCGCCCTGCGCGACGTGAACCTGGATATTTTTGCGGGTGAGTACCTCTCCATCATGGGCCCGTCGGGCTCGGGCAAGAGCACGCTCTTCAACATGATCGGCGCGCTCGACCGGCCGACTTCGGGCCGGATCACCATAGCCTCCGTGGACCTGACCGCTCTTACTCCGCGCCAACTGGCGTATTTCCGGGGCAATCACATCGGCTACGTGTTCCAGTCGTACAACCTCATCTCCGCCTTTTCGGCTCTCGCCAACGTGGCTATGCCGCTCCTGTTCAGCGGCCTGTGCCAGGCGGAGGCTGTGGCGCGCGCCCGAGATGTGCTGACCCTGGTGGGCCTGGAACACCGCCTGCTGCACCGGCCGGACGAGCTGTCCGGCGGCCAGCAGCAGCGCGTCGCCCTGGCGCGTGCCCTGGCCAACCATCCGGCCATCATCCTGGCGGATGAACCGACCGCCAACTTAGACACGCACACCGGCGAAGAAATCATCGCCCTGATGAACCAGCTCAGCAAGCAGCAGGGCGTTACCGTCGTCACGGCCACGCACGACCACAAGATGCTGGCCGCCTCCGACCGCATTGTGTGGATCAAGGACGGCGCCATTGAGCGCGTGGAATTGCGCTCGCAACTGAATATCCGGGTTGAATCCATCACATGAGGAAAATGCGTAATTGGTCACTCACGGGGGGAAAAATGGCGCGACGCCATGCGCAGCGCGTGGCAGGCAAGTTTACCCCGCTCAGAGCGGGGGTCGCGCCCTACGTAGGGCCTCAGCTTGCTGAGGCCATTGGGATCATGGTAGGGCGCTTTCGCCGAAAGCGCCGCGGACGGTTCGGCGAGCAGTCCCTTCCACCCTGGCGGATCCGCCTGTTGGCGGAACCAACGGATCATGTTGCGTTCCCCTTGGGCGGAATCGGCGCGGGCATGCTGTGCCTGGAGGGCACTGGCACGCTTTCCCACGCGTCGCTGCGGCATGCGCCTAACATCCCTGGCGCTTCCCAGATGTTCGCCGCCCTCCATATCCGCGGCGCTGCCGCAGTCAGCCGGGTCCTGGAAGGCCCGATTCCGGCACGGAAAATTTTCGGGGCTGCCGGCGCCAGTAATGGAAATATTCTGGGAATGCGTTTTGGCGGCCTGCCGCGCTTTGCCGCGGCCAGCTTTTCCGCCTGCTTTCCGTTCGCGACCATCACGCTGGAGGATCCGCTCGTTCCACTGCAGGTTGAAATCACCGGCTGGAGTCCCTTTATTCCCGGCGATGCCGACAATTCCAGTCTGCCGGTCGCGGGGCTGGAGTACCGGTTGCATAACCCGGGGGCCGTTCCGGTTGAGGCGGTGTTTTCATTCCATTCGGAGAATGTCATGAAAACGGATGCCGCCCCGGATACGGCTGCGCAAGAAACCCGGCAGGGATTTATCCTGCGGCAATCAGGAGCTCCGGACAAGCTGTGGGAACAGGGGGCCTTCAGCGTCGCAATGGATTCCTTGCCTTCCGCCGTAGATTGCGCCTGGTTTCGGGGAGGCTGGTTCGATGCGCTTACCATGCTTTGGAATACGATCGAAAAAGGAGCATGTCACGCCAAAGCGCCTCACGCGGACGCGCCGCCCAGCCCGGGCGCCAGTGTCTACAAGGCCTTGACCATCAACCCCGGTAAAACGGAAACGGTCGTGCTGAGGCTCTGCTGGCACGTGCCGCAATCCAATCTTTGCGCGGGAAAGGACGCCGCCGCCGGATCGGGTTGCCAGTCCCCGGCAAACTATTCACCCTGGTATGCCGGGCGCTTTCCCACTATTGAGGCTGTGGAAAGCTACTGGCAACAGCACTATGAGGAGTTGCGCCAGAAGAGCTGCTTGTTTGCGTCCTGTTTTTACGACACGACTTTGCCGGCGGCAGTGGTGGAAGCCGTGGCGGCTAATCTCACGATCTTGAAATCGCCCACGATCTTGCGCCAGAGCGACGGCCGCCTCTGGGCCTGGGAAGGTTGCGGTGATAGCAGCGGGTGCTGTCATGGATCATGCACGCATGTCTGGAACTATGCCCAGGCCCTGCCGCATCTGTTTCCCGACCTGGAGCGTTCCCTGCGGCAAACTGAATTCCAGGAAAACCAGAATCAGGAAGGGCATCAGCAATTCCGGGCGACGCTGCCCATTCGGGCCAATACCCATGATTTTCACGCGGCGGCCGACGGCCAGTTGGGAGGCATCATCAAGGTGTACCGGGAATGGCGGATTTTCGGCGATACTTCTTGGCTCCGGACCCTCTGGCCCAGAGTCAAGGCGAGTCTCGATTATTGCATTCGCCAATGGGACCCGGCCCGCAAAGGAGTGCTCGAAGAGCCGCATCACAATACTTATGACATCGAATTCTGGGGTCCCGACGGCATGTGTTCAAGTATTTATCTGGGCGCGCTTAAGGCCGCCATGCTCATGGGCCAGGCGCTCCAGGCCGACGTCAGTTTATATCAGGACTTGTTGGGCAAAGGGCAGCGCTATCTGGAACAGGAGCTGTTTAACGGCGAGTATTTTGAGCAACGTGTTGAATGGCGTAATCTTAAAACGCCGCAACCCGCCGAACTCGCCAAGCAGGGCAAAGGCGTCTCATACTCCGCGGAGGCTTTGGAAATCCTGGCCAACGAAGGCCCGAATTATCAATATGGCCAGGGCTGTCTCTCCGACGGCGTCCTGGGCGCCTGGCTGGCCGCCGTCAGCGGCTTGGGCGATATTCTGGATCGGAAAAAGGTTGAGCGGCATCTGCGCGCGGTTTATCGGTATAATTTCAAGAGGGATTTGTCCCGCCATACCAATCCGCAACGGCCTGGATATGCCGTTGGCCGGGAGGGCGGACTTCTGCTCTGCACCTGGCCCAAAGGCGGCAAACCATCCCTGCCGTTCGTCTACAGCGACGAAGTCTGGACCGGCATTGAATATCAGGTGGCCTCGCATCTGATGATGATGGGCCGAATCCGGGACGCCCTGGCCATTGTCCGCGCCTGCCGCAGCCGTTATGACGGCACGGTGCGCAATCCTTTTAACGAATACGAATGCGGCCATTGGTACGCCCGGGCCATGTCTTCATACGCTCTGTTGCAGGGAGTCAGCGGAGCGCGCTACGATGCTGTGGATAAAGTCCTGCATCTCCATCCAAGGATCAAGGGCGATTTCCGGGCATTTCTGGCCACCGCTACCGGGTTCGGATCCGTCGGCCTGCGCGCCGGCCAGCCGTTTCTGGATGTAAAATACGGCAGTATTCCCGTGACGCGCATTGACTTCGCGCCATGGCCGCTGCGATCGGATTAGTTGCCGGCTGCGTTCTTGGCGCTTGATTTTCGCCGAACCGGAATAGATTGCGTTGGAGTCTACTCGGAAGCTATCTGAGAAAACAATTTCATGCCTGAGGCAGACCCGCCTCTGGCGGGAACTACGAAATGCGCGTTGTACCAGAGGCAGATCCGCCCCTGCCGGACAAGCCGGCAGGGAGCGTGTTAAGAAGAGATAGGATTTCAGCAGGCCGGTATTCAGGCTGGAATCGTTGAAAAGCGACCGCTCGGCGGTCAGATTGTCGTCCGTCAGTTGAAACAGCAGGTCCACGGATTGCCAATGATCTACCAGCGCCCGTTCACGATTGAGAAGCGCCGCGCCCCGGTCGAATTGGTTTAGAAAAGCGTCGGGCGTGTTTTCCAGTTCAAGGACCTTCTCGCTGCGGTAGCCGAGGGTGTTCAGGAATGCGACGGCGGCCTGTTTCAAGTTCTTGCCCTTGAACCCGGCCAGGCTCGCTTCAATCTTGTGTTTCAGTTCGGTCATGGTTCTTTCTTTGAACGAGACTTCAGTGAGTATCTTGCGCGCGCCTCGCCGACACCGAAGCCGATCTTTGTTTTGCTCGGTTCCGGAGGCGGCAGGAGCAGCGGACGGATTTTATGGTAAAGGTCGCGCAGGGCGGAATCGTGGGTCAGCAGCAGCTTCTCGACTTCGGCAAGCCGCTTCGCCAGGGTGGCGGTGGCCATCAACTGCTCGCGCATCTTGACGAACGCGCGCACGACGAAAACGCTCATTTCGACGGCCTTGCTGGAATTGAGAACCGTCGCGGCCATGATGACGCCGTGCTCGGTGAAGGCATAGGGAAGGTACTTGATGTTGTGCCCGCGCTTCAAGGTCGCAAATTGCGACCTTGAACGTTGGTCTGATCCGGTCGCAATCTGCGACTTCAAGTTTTCAATTTCTTGCAGTGTAAGCTGAAACGCAAAGTCTTCAGGAAAGCGATTCCGATTGCGTTTCACCTGTTCGTTCAACCGTTTCACTTCCACGCCGTAGAGCATCGCCAATTCACGGTCCAGAATCACCTTGTGGCCGCGGATGGTCAGGATCACATCATTCACAGCGTACGGACTTAAGGTTTCGGTCATTTTTACCCCTTTTCGGATAGCTTTCGCTAACCGGCTCCTACGCGTTGGGGGAATTCGGATGCTGCGTCTTTGTGCCACCGGAAGTAAATGCCCCAGCCTTGGCCGCGGTCAAGGTCCAGCGCTACTACCACCGCGTGCGCGCCCTTCTTGAGGTTGAGCTTCACGCACGAGCGGTCGGGCTCCGCCGGATTCACCCGCTTTGGCTGGCAGATGGTCGGCTGGCCATCAACAAAGACCCGGCAGCCGCCATCATGGCCGAGACAAAGTGTCCAGGGCGCCGATTTGCTGACCTTGAACCGATTGGCTACGTAGACCATCCCGTCTTTTGTGCCGGTGAGCTGATGCACGTTGACGAAGTTAGTGGGCACGCCCCCTTGCGGCAGTGTATTATCAATCAGTTGCCAGCGGAGCTTGCGGTCGAGCGGGCGCACTGGTTGCGCTTGAGCAATGCCACCCGCGGGGCGGGGCAGTGGTCCGGCTAAGTGCCAGGTGGTAACGAAAGGAGAGAACGAGAACTTTGCTTTGGCCTGCGCTTTGGCTTGCTTCGCCTGGGCCGCGTGAAAGGTTACTACGTACTTCGCCAATCGGGTCCGCTCCCGTTTCAACACCTGGACATAAGCGGGTTGGGACGTCTCAGGTTCGTCGCTGTAGGAGAGCATTTCGCCGAGCACGCGGGCCGCCTCGCTGCCGGGATAGCGTTCCACAATCTGGCGGGCAATAGCTTGAGTCTGCTGCAGGCGCGGCAAGACGGCAATAGCCTTGTCGCACAGTTCGACCACGTTGGCCGGATTGGCACACTCATCCCGGACCTTGGTCCAATCGTGGTAGGCCCGATAGACTGCGCCCTGATCAACGAGGTCGCGCATGGTGCGCGCGAATTGCAGCGCGAGCGGGTCATTGGCGGCGCTCTTGGGGAAGAGACCCTCACGGTGGTCGAAGCGCGGCTGGGCGTAGTGATCGTTGCGATAAGCCTCGCGCTGCTTGTGATCGCGAAAATCAGGCACATCGAAGGCGCGCCCGTTTTCGGCCTGGGAGCGGTAGGCCAGGATGCCGGGAATGGTGCAATCGGCCGCCGTGTAGATGTCGAAAGGAGCGCTCTTGCCTTCGAGGATCTGGCGGGCAAAATAGTACAGCTCCCAGAAATCGCCGCCGCCGTGGCCGGCCTTCTCGGCCAGACCGGTGAATGCCGGCCAGGTCGGATTGACCTCCAGCATGGGACTATTGCCGCGCCCGCCGAGGCGCAGTTGCAAGCCCCGGCCGGCCATGCGGGCGGCGCCAAGCGTGCCCCAATAACGGGCAATGCCGTCATCGCTGGTCATGGGTCCCATCAGGTTGCGCACGAGGCCGCCATTGCTCATGGTAATCAGCGAGGGCGTGGCGGCGCCCATGCCGGAAACGCCTTTCATTACGTAGCCCGGCAGGCGGTGAGCGCCGGGCAGCGATACCACCCGCGTTGGGCGCGTGCCGGTGATGTACATCATGGGCCCAAGCGAATGCGTGTTGTAATAGTGATAGTTGATCCAGCTCCGCCAGCTATGCGCCTGGTTGCCGGGGATGATCGGCGTGCCGTCAATATAGGTGTAGGAAAGCGTCAGGATCTCGTGAACATACTCGGCCTCGGCATAGACCAGTTCGCCGAAGAGGCCTTCATCCCACTTGGCTTTCAGCCACATGTTGGCGGCGGAGAAGGGATAGTTCTCCGCCAGGTTATAGATCAGGCCGGAGCGCTCGACCTCCTCGACCAGGCGCACGCCCTCGGCCATGGTGTGGAACGAGGTTACTTCCGAGAGCACGTGAAAGCCCGCGCGCAGGCAGGCGATGGCGTCATCGGCGTGCGCCGGGCAAAAGGTCGCCAGCAACACGGCGTCAAAATCCTGCTTCAGGAATTCGGCGGCCTCGGCGGTTACGAAAGCGCCGGGGTTATGGTTCAAGAACGCCGTGCGCATATGTTCGTTGTAATCGCAGCCGGCAACGACATCAATGTTCAGCGCCCGGCAGGCGCCGTAGAAACTCGAGCCGCGCCCGAGTCCCCAGATGCCCAGGCGAATGCGCTTCTTGGTTTTGAATACGCTATCGGTCTCTCTGGCCATGGTTCAGCTCTCCTCTTTGTTAATGCGCTCAAAAAAAAGTTTTTAAGGCGGGCATCATAGAGGAGTGATGCTGAAAGCGCAAGAGCCATGCCGGAGGGTATCTTGCCCGAAAAATATGAGCGGGGAAGCGGGGAATTATGTCGCGGGGAATTATTGACCGGCGCGGGATTCGTGGTATAAGATAACTGCCACGAAGAACAAAGACTGTTATACGCCAAAATAAATTATTACAGAAGCTCGCAAAGAGCACAAAGCCAAATGGTGTTAAATCTGTATTCTTGGCGACCTTTGCGGCCTTCTGTTTATAAAATATCGAAGGGGACGATGGGTAATTATTAACAAAGCCGGGGAAGCCGGCGAAAGGAGAGTTATGGCTGAAGTTAAAATTGGCCAGATTACGCATTATTTCGGGCATATTGGCGTCGGCGCGATTCAACTCACGGATGGGGACTTGGTCCTGGGCGATACGATTCACGTCAAGGGCCACACAAGCGATTTTACCCAGGTGATTGAATCCATGCAGATTGAGCATGTCAATGTGCCGAAAGCCGCGCGCGGGCAGAACGTAGGCACTAAGCTCAAAGATCATGTCCGCGTCAACGACACGGTTTTTAAGGTCGTGCCCGGTTAAACCGGCGCTCCAAGGCCTTCTCTGGAGCTGGCCCACACTTTCCAAAGTGTGAGCCAGGCAAAGTAACCCTCAAGTGGGCCCGTCATTCCCCGGCTGGGTTAGCATGTGCCGCGCGCAAGGGACTCTTATGCCGGTTCATAATATCGAAATTGCCCAAACGCTCGACAAGCTGGCCGACCTGCTGGAAATCGAGGGCGCCAATGTGTTTCGCGTGCGCGCCTACCGCAACGCCGCCCGGCTGGTGGAAAACCTGCCGCGCAGCGTG
>JACPGN010000211.1 GCA_016182435.1 Lentisphaerota bacterium
AGTTGATCCGGCAATTGCGCGCCTTGCGGCCGGAGTGCCCGATCGTAGTCATTACCGGATACCCGTCCGAGACCTCTATCAAAGAGTGTCAACAACTGGGGGTCCATGATTTTCTGACCAAACCATTTGAAATGCCGTTCATTAGCTCAATTTTGAACAGGCTCGCGCCGATACCGGACAAATCCCGACCGAAGGTCACGTCATGATTGCCAAAACGCGAACAGGGATTTCCTTTTTTGACGAGTATTACGGCGGCGTTTATAGCGGACGCTCCATGCTGGTCAGCGGCCACGCCGGCGCCGGCAAGACCGTGCTCAGTTTGCAGTTTGTCCTGCAGGGCATCCGCCAGGATGAGCGCTGCCTGATCTTGAGCACCAAGCCGACCAGCGATCTGATCCTCTTTGCCGAAGGGCTGGAAATGCCCGTCAGCAATGCCATCGAATCCGGCTATCTGATCCCTTTGGAATATGAAGACTTTATTCCCGGCAGGGACCGGGAAGACGATATCATGCTGCCGCCGGACGGCTTCCTTCAACTAAAAGAAAAAATCAGAATCGATGCCGTAAAGCGCGTGGCGCTTAACACGGTGCTACCCTGGGTCGCAGTGCGTAATTCCGACCGCATTGTGGAACATGTCTTTTCGTTTGTGCGCGCCTTTGACCGGATGGGGGTAACCAGCCTGTTCACCATGCCCAGGCCGGTCTCCGCGCTGGCCTGCCGATTGAAAAACGCCATGGAGGACGTCGTTCCGGTTTCCATTAGTTTGACTTCAGAACCCGCCACGGGGAAAAAGGTCATGATGGTGAACAAATTCCTGGGCGAGAATAAATTGATGACCAACAGGGAATACGTGATTGTTCCCAAAGAAGGGGTCCGGGAAGCCGCCGGTTTTACGCCTTCGCTAGCGCCACAACAGGAAAGTCACCGAGTGTCGGCGGGCTCATTCTCGGCAATCCTTAATTCCCCTGAAAAACGGACTACGCGCCTGAAATCCTCCCCGGCAGCGCCATCGGGAGATAGTAGCCGAATAGATCAGGTTAAGGGGTTCTGTATGTACACGGGCTATTGGAATCTGCGCGAAATGCCGTTTCAAAATGTGTGCGACCTGCGCTTTGTCTATCTTTCGGAACAACATCAGGAAGCGTTGTGGCGCCTGATGTACCTCGTGAAAAACAGGAGCCAGGGCGGCGTACTGACCGGCGATTACGGCGTGGGTAAATCCATGATTCTGGCGGCGCTGGCGGCGCAGTTTATCGAGGCGGGTCAGTCGGATTACCTGAGTGTGACGGCAGTTCCCGGCCAGGCAACGGACCTGCCGCGACAGATTCTCGCGCGCATGAATTGTGCCCAGCAGAACTTGGACATGACCGGGATGTTAGAGCACATCCGGAAAATATGCGAGAACCCGAACTCGGGATTTAAACACACGGCCCTGATCATTGATGAAGCGCAAATGATCCGGCATATCGAGACGTATGAGTTTCTCCACTTGTTGACCAATTTCCAGATGACAACAGGTGATAACAGTCCCCCGCAAACAGCCTTTACCTTGATCCTTTCCGGCCCCCCCGACTTCATCCGCAGGCTCTCGCAGGAAGCCGTGCTGTGTCAGCGCTTGGAATTGATCTGGCGTCTGGAGCCGCTGAATGAAACTCAAACCATCGAGTATATTCAGCATCGAGTTCGGCAGGCCGGCGGTGATATCTGGATTTTTGATGAAGAAGCCGTGCAAAGCATTTTTGCCTTTTCGCGTGGTCTGCCACGGCTGATTAATACGATCTGCGACATTGCGCTCATGGTCGGCTTTACGGCAAAAGCACCCCGGATCACTAAAGACCTGGTGGCGATCTCCATTAACAATATGCCCGCTGCAAATATCCATTCGGCGCCATCTCTGCCCAATGGGAAGTGATTCATGGAAATAAGTGCGCCATTGACTTTGCTTGGCGTGATTGCCACGATCCTCGGCCTCGGGTTCGCACTGGCGGCGTTTCTTAATTCACGACACCGTCAGAGGCACATGCCGGACGACCTCGCCGGCCTGAACCCGCAGCAGAAGCCGCCGTTACCACGCATCAAGCAGGCCACGGAAGCCGCGCTGCGTCAGGAGCAGGCCGACGAACAGCCGCAAGTTGAGCGGGGGACCACCTTATTCAAGCAAGTGGACCACTTGGGCAAGCCTACTGATATACGTCTGTTGAATGGCGATGACAATAATGACTATGTGTGGGAATAGCCGCGCGTAGCCGCGCCTCAAGATTTGGTGGCCGCCTGACAGACGGTCCGCGAAGCCTGCCCAAATGCCCATGCTCTCCGCGGGGGTTTCAATTTCCGGTTAAGAGTTGCTTTCTTGCTAACGGCGGGCATTCCTGATACATAATGCGCAATTTACCAAGATCATGCCTCTATGAACTTATCCTGGAACTGGCTGGAACAGCGGGAAAAAAGAGCGTTCCTGGCCCTGGCCGACGGCACAATTTATCGCGGCTATTCGGTCGGCGCGCCGGCCGATGCCGTGGGTGAAGTGGTGTTCAACACCGGCATGACCGGCTACCAGGAAATTCTCAGCGATCCTTCTTATGCCGGGCAGTTTGTCACCCTGACCTACCCGGAAATCGGCAATTATGGCACGAACCCCGAAGATGCCGAATCCTGCCGCTTTTTTGCCAATGGGCTTATCGTCCACGGCATCAATGCGCCCAGTAACTGGCGCGCGCGGGAATCCTTGAGCGTTTCCTTGGTGAATGCCGGTATTCCCGGCATTGCCGGGATTGATACGCGGGCGCTAACCACCAAGCTGCGCTCGCAGGGAACGCAGAAAGGCTGCCTGGCGGTTAGCGGCGCCTTGACCGAACAAGCGGCCATCGCGCGGGCGCAAGCCTGGTGCGGACTCGATGGCCAGGATTATGCCGCGCGGGTGACATGCGCCACGCCCTATCGCTGGGATGAAAATGGCGTCCTGACCCGTTCCTGGGGAATAGCGGAAACACTGCCGCCGGCCGACAAGCACATTGTGGCCTACGATTTCGGCATTAAGTGGAACATTCTGCGGAGCCTGCGCCGCTCGGGTCTGGCGGCGACCGTTGTCCCGGCCAAGACTTCGGCTCAAGAGGTGCTCTCCCTGAAACCGGATGGCGTCCTTCTTTCCAATGGACCGGCTGATCCCGCCGCCGTGACCTACGCCATCACGGCGGCCCGGGCCCTGATCGGCAAGGTACCACTCATGGGTATCTGCCTGGGTCACCAGATCCTGGGCATTGCCCTGGGCGGCAAGACCTATCGCCTTAAATTCGGGCGCCACGGCTGCAACCACCCGGTC
>JACPGN010000212.1 GCA_016182435.1 Lentisphaerota bacterium
GTCCGGGCTGACCGCCTCTGAGTTGCTGGCGTTCCTGGAATGCCTGGCGCTCAGGCCGGAAAAATTGAGCGAGACCGGCGGCTTGAAAAAGGCCCTGGACGAGCGCAACCTGAAATGCATTCAAGTCACCGACGTGCGCTACGGGCGGATTGATAAAGATAAAGAAAAGGCTAAAGAAAAGGATAAGGATAAAAGTAAGAAGTCGGCGGCTGGTGATGACTATCTCAAGACTTTGCGCATGGCCAGCTTCGTTGGCGGTAGCACACCGGCGGCGCCGGAGGCGGAACTACCGGCGAGCTTGCCGTCTCCTGAAGAATTAAAGGAGCTCTATGCCATCCGCGAACGGTTCAAGGCCGAGCTGGACAACCGGGTTCAGGAAGCGACCCGGCGTTACCAGGTGGAAAACAAGCGCTTGTCGTTCGAAAAGGACACGATGGATTCGGTCATGCGCCACGTCGGCGAAGGCGTGGTGGTGATCGGCAACGACGGCAATATTCTCATGGCCAATCCCGCCGCCGAAAAGATGTTGAGCAATAGCGGCCGGGCCATCGTGGGCCATTCGTTGAAAGAATCCCTGCGCAAAGAGCACTCCCTGGTCCTCTCCGGCGGCACGCCGGAGGCCATCCAGGAGATTGAAGTGGATGGCAAAGACGAGGAGACGCGCAAAGTGCTGCGTTCCTCCAATGCCGTAGTCGAAGACAAGGACGGCCGGACCATCGGCATGGTATCGGTGCTTTCCGATGTCACCAAGATGAAGGAAGTGGAGCAATTGAAATCCGATTTTGTGGCCAACGTATCCCATGAGCTGCGCTCGCCGCTGGCCGCCATCCAGAAAAACATAGGTCTTATCCTGGACCAGAGCGCGGGCGCCGTCACCGACCATCAGAAGGAATTTCTCTCGCTGGCTAAGGACAATGTTGAGCGCCTGACCCGGCTTATCAATGATCTGTTGGACCTCTCAAAAATCGAGGCCGGCAAAATGGAGTTGAAAAAGACGCGCACCGACCTGAACACCCTGGCCCGCAACGCAGCTACGGCCTTTACCGGCTGGTTCCGCGAAAAGAATATCACCTGCCGCCTTGAGCTCCCGGAGGCGCCTCTGGAATTGGAGCTGGATGCCGACAAAATCACGCAGGTGCTGAATAACCTGCTTAGCAACGCGCTTAAGTTTACCCCGAGCAAGGGCAATATCCGGGTTGCCTTGAGCACGGCGGATGGTCCCGTTGAGGTCTCTGTTTCTGACACTGGTCTGGGCATTGAGGCCAAAGATCAGCAGCGGATTTTCAGTAAGTTCGAGCAAGTTACCACTACACACACGAATGGCGTCCACGGCACGGGCTTGGGCCTGCCGCTGGCCAAGGAGATAGTGGAAAAACACGGCGGTCATATCCGGGTCAAGAGCGAAGTTGGCAAGGGCAGCACGTTCACCTTTTCCCTGCCCCGGTGAACTTTCGCGCAAAAGCGCGAAAGTTCACTCAAATATGCGCGGTGTTTTATGACGTAAACGATTATTGATGAAGTCCGGGAAAAAGCCGCTCCCATCAAAAATTATTCGCCATTGGATAAGGACTCTTGCTTTTACCGCCTAATTGTCTTTTAATTTGTGAAATTTCGCGCGTTTTAGTGCGAAAGTTCACTCAGGAGGTATGCCATGGAAAACAAAGATATTCGGATCTTGCTGGTGGACGATGAAGATGGCTTTCGGCGGCCGATGGAGTTTTGGCTGAAGGCCAAGGGTTACCAGGTCGTCAGTGTGGATAATGGCGCCTCGGGCCTCGCCGAAATCGAGCGACAGCGGCCTACGATAGTTTATTTGGATATGAAGATGCCCGGGATGAACGGCCTGGAAACCCTGGCGAAAATCCGGGAAAAGGACAAGAAGCTGCCCGTGATTATGATCACGGCCTACGGCACCTCGCAGGACATGAAGAAAGCCGAGGTTTTGGGCGTTTCCGGATTTTTCAAGAAGGATGAAGACTTTACCACCGCCGCGAAACTGATCGTCCTTGCCCTGGCTGCGGACAAAATTGCTTAGCGGCGCTGCTTGGTTAGCCTGTCCGGTCCCGTCCCCGTGGTCAGTCGCGGTAAGATTCAACAAGGAAGGCCCTCCTACGCTCGGCGGCTGCGCCTTGAGCTACGGAGCGCATCATTCGCTCTGCGATGGCCTGCCATCCGAAGCTCAAGCCCGAAGGGCGCAGAGCGAAGGATGGCGGAAGGGGAGGGATTCGAACCCCCGGCGCCTTGCGGCGCTCCGGTTTTCAAGACCGGCGCTATCGTCCACTCAGCCACCCTTCCAAAATCCACCGGTTTTTCGCGTCGCTCCGGCTTTGGCCGGAGCAAGCGACCACTTGCCACGCGCTGTGCGTGGCGACGTGGCAAGACCGGCGCTATCGTCCACTCAGCCACCCTTCCAAAAGCAGGCTGTGCCCGCAACCCAAGAAAATCAACCACTGATTACACGGATTTCACGGATGGTAAGACCGCCGCCGGCCACTTGGCGACCGGCGACAATCAGTGTTATCCCTGGCCGACGCTCGGGCAGGCCGTGCCATCCGTGGTTTTATATTCTTGGTTTTCATGGCGGTTCCTCGTGATTGAGTTACTAACGCAAACCATCCTTCCTGACCATACGGAATAGCGGGGGCGAATTCAAACAGATATTGCCTCTTGCTTTTACCGCCTAATTGTCTTTTAATTTGTGAAATTTCACGCGTTTTAGCGCGAAAGTTCACCAACTGTCAGCGGAGGCTTTTTTTACCGGGGAAACCGCGCGCGTGGCCACAATACTGACCAATCAGGAAATCCAGAAGCTGATCCCGCACCGCTATCCCATGCTGCTGGTGGATCGGATTGTGGAATGCGACGACCAGCAGCGCATTGTCGGGATCAAGAACATCTCGGTGAACGAACCGTTCTTCCAAGGCCATTTCCCCGGCGCCCCCGTAATGCCGGGCGTCCTGCAGTTGGAAGCCATGGCCCAGGTGGCCGGTCTCCTGCATGGCCGCAAAACCGGGCAAAGCGGCAAACTACCGCTTTTCATGGGCCTTGACAAAGTCAAGTTTCGCAAAGTGATTACGCCGGGCGACCAGATGCGCATCGAGGTTGAAATTGTCACCACGCGGGGGAATGTGATCCGCGCGCGCGGCCAGGTGCTGGTGGACGGCCAGTTGGCGTCCGAAGCGGAGCTGCTCTTCATGTTGACGGACCAGAAAGTGTAACCATGACTACCATTCATCCCACCGCCATCGTGGACTCTGGCGCCGAACTGGACGAGGGCGTGGAAATCGGCGCCTACAGCATTGTCGGCGCGCACGTCAAAATCGGCCGCGCCACCCGCATCATGCCGCACGTCTTCCTGGATGGCTGGACGACGCTCGGCGAAAGTTGTACCGTGTTCCCGTTTGCCAGCATCGGTACCCAGACCCAGGACCTGAAATACAAGGGCGGCGTCACCTTCGTTGAAATTGGCGACCACACCACCCTGCGCGAATATGTCACGGTCAACGCGGGCACTAACGAGGGGGACGTAACCCGGGTCGGCGCGCGCTGCCACATCATGGCCTATTCGCACGTGGCCCACCAGTGTATTGTCGGCAACGGCGTAATCATGGCCAACGCCGGCACGCTGGCCGGCCACGTGATTATTGAGGATGATGCCATAATTGGCGGGTTGTGCGGCATTCATCAGTTTGTGCGCGTCGGGCGTATGAGCATCGTTGGCGGCTGTTCCAAGGCCGTGCATGATATTCCGCCCTTCATGATGGCCGATGGCAATCCCGCCGCGGTTCGCGGAATCAACACGATCGGCTTACAGCGGCATGCCATAACAGAAGCCGTTCGCCAGACTCTGAAAGAGGCTTATCGCATTCTTTATCGCGAAAACCTGGTGGCCAAAGCCGCCCTTGAAAAAATGAAGACCGAGCTGGCCTTAGGCCCGGAACTCGAACACTTGATGGCCTTTGTAGCCTCTTCGAAACGCGGCATCGCCCGTTGAGGATTATTATGAGAAAGCGCAGATTATGGTTCTATTATGAAAAACAAGAATATTACCACGGATGACACGGATAGCACGGATATGGAATGGGGACAGCTTTCCCATCCGTGCCATCAGTGTAACCCGCCTGCAACGCTGGGCGTAGCACTGCGGGCAGGTCAGTGGTTGATTTTCTGGGTTGCGGGTATAGCCCGCGTTGGATT
The DNA here is from genome assembly GCA_016182435.1 of Lentisphaerota bacterium. Next base: position 4,198 of record JACPGN010000212.1, read on the forward strand.
ATTGCTCTGCCTGGCCGGCTTGCTCTCACTCTCGGCGCTGACGCACTCGGCCGGGCAAACCCAGTTGCCTCCGCCCTTTGTGAACTTCAACTTCGACCAGGTGGATATCCGCGTCCTGGTAAAGCTGGTCGGCGACTTGACCGGCCGGCGCTTCGTGATTGACAAAGAGATTGAGGGCAAAGTCACCGTCGTTACGCCGCCGCAAATCCCGATCAGCGAAGTGTATCCCCTTTTTATTTCCATCCTGGAGGCTTCCGGCTGCGCCGTCGTGGAGCGCGAGGGCATCAGCCGCCTCGTGCTGCGCGAAAGACGCGCAACGCCCATTGCGCCGGTTCTGGATGAAACTGAGCTTAGCCAAGCCGAAGGAATCATCACCAAGGTAATTCGGGTTAATAACCTGCGCGCCGCGGATGTGCGCAAAGTGCTCGAGCCGATGGTGGACCAGGGCAAGACCGGCGCTTTGGGCGTCCTGGAGGCCACCAACCACCTGATCATCACCGACACAGCCGCGAATATCCGCCGCATCGAGCAGATCATTGCCCAGATTGATAAGCCCGGCCTGGCGCGAACGACCGAGATTTACGTTCTCAAGTATGCCGATGCGCAAGCCCTGGCCGCCGAGCTGAACCAGGCTTTTGCCCAGGCCGGCAGCCGGCCGGAGTCGCCTGGCGAGCAATTACGCCAGCGCCTGCCCAGGCCCACGGGGGAAAGCTCCGCCCTGGCGCTGCCCAGCGATGCCGTGGTCGTGGCCGCCCCGCACTCCAACAGCTTGATCCTGGTCGGCGCCCCCGGCCAAATCGCCGAATTAAAACGGATCATCGCGGCCATGGACACCTTGCCGCGCAGCGGCTACGGGCACCTGCAGGCCATCTTCCTCAAATATCTCTCTTCCGATGAAGCCGCCAAAAGCTTAACCGCACTGATTTCCAAGCGCGTAGAAAAACCGCAGAACCAGAAAATTTCGATTGAGTCCAGCCTGGGCAATAATGCCCTGCTCGTTGACGCCGCGCCGGAAGATTTCAAGATGGTCAAGGAATTGATCGAACAACTGGATCAACCGCCCCAACAGGTCCTGGTGGAAGTCATGATCGCGGAACTGACCTTGAATGACGGCAGCAGCCTGGGGGCGGAAGTGCTCGCGGGCGGAAAACCGGCCGAGGGTTCCACGATCGCGGTCGGGGGCATGCGCACCGCCGAGGGCGAAGACAAGCTGATGGAACAGATCATCAGCGGCGTAGTGCCCCAGGGCTTGACCTTCGGCATGGCCCGCGGCAGTTACCGGGATGCGCAGGGGAACGTCGTGCCCCGTTTTCCGGCCCTGGTTAATATCATCGCCATCCAGCAGAAGGGCAAGTTCAAGATTCTCTCCAATATCCCGCTCTGGACGCAGAACAATCAGCCGGCGACGGTCACGATCGGCAAGAATATTCCCATTCTGAAATCCACGGTCTCGGCCGGGGCCGGCACGGCCCGCGATTTTATTGAAAACATTGAGCGCGCCGACGTCGGCATTAAGCTCAGTGTCACGCCGCACGTCAATCCCAACCGCGAAGTGCTGATGAAACTGAACCCCAGCATTGAGGCCATCCTGGAAAGTTCCACCGGCGGCAAGGCCTTCACCCCCACGATTGCCAAGCGCGAAGTTACCACGACCCTAACCGTGCCCTCCGGCGATACGATCGTCATCAGCGGCCTCATGCGCGAAGACGCGGTTTCCAAAGATCGCAAGATTCCGTTCCTTGGTTCGATTCCGCTCCTGGGCTGGCTGTTTCACACTAAGGAGGAAGCCGTCGAACGGACCAACTTGCTGATCTTCGTGACTCCGCATGTCGCCACCAACGCCGCCGGCGCCCTGGCCTTGACCGATATGATCAAAGCCAAAACCGCCTTCCCGGCGGCCACGAATCTGCTGATCAGGCCATTGGAAGAGAATGAACCAAAGAGCAAGCGGTGAATTTTTCCCGCATGAGCGCTGAACCTGAGACATCCGCCGCGGCCGAGCTCTCGCCCCTGGCGGACCTGGCGCAGAAGTTTCACCTGAGCCTGCTGACCGCGGTGGATGATGCGATGCTCGCTCCCGACCTGGCCGCCGACCTGCCGGTGGAATGGGCGCGCGCGCACGTTATGTTGCCGATCCGGCACGGCGGCCAACCGGCGCTATTGCTCAACGATCCCGCCGCGCTCAGCGCGCGGAAACATCTGGAACTCCTGCTCAATGCCGAGCTGCCCCCCGTGCTGGCGTCCCCGGCCGTGATCATGAATGCCATCGAGCGCAGTTATTTCAGCCGCTCCGATACCGCCAGAGAGTTCCTGCGCAACCTGGACTCCCGCGCGCCAGCGCCGGACAAGGCCTTGCCGCGCAGCGACGATCTCTTGCAGGTGGCCGAGCATGCGCCGATTACCCAGCTCATTAACCTGATCCTGCTGGAAGCCATCAAGGCCAACGCCTCCGACATCCACGTGGA
>JACPGN010000016.1 GCA_016182435.1 Lentisphaerota bacterium
ATCGCGCGCCTCTGCGACCATCTTGAGCAGGTCCAGGGCATCATGGGCGTAGCGATCGCGGACGTGCCCCCGCCCTGCCGGGATTTCACCGGACTGCGCATCATCGCGGAACACAGCCGTAAGCATATCCGCGTCTTATGCTTCACGCCCACCGGCATGGAAGCGCTCAAGGAAATGAAAGCAGTTTTCCCGGGCAACTGGTTCAGTATCGGCTTCACCGCGCATGGGCCGTTGCGCTGGACCAACCTGGCGCTGGACATTTTCCTCAAAAGCGCCGGCGCTGGTATTCCTACAACAATCAACGGCGAACCAATGGCCGGCGTAACCGGCCCGGTCAGCCTGGCGGGCACACTGGCCGTCGGCAATGCCGAAATTCTTTCCGGTATCGTGGTTAATCAGGTTCTGGAGCCGGGTCGTCCCGTGATCTACAACCTGGGCTTGGCCCACGTTTTCGACATGAAGCAGGCCACCGCGGTAACGGGCGGCCCGGAGAACGCCTTATTTGCCAAGGCCTCCTCCGAGCTTGGCCGGTTTTATGGACTGCCATCGAGTTCCTGGGTTTCAACGGAAGCGGTGTTCGAGGACGAACAGGCCGCCTTGGAAAAAATGTTCGGCTTCCATACCCACACCGCAAATGGCGTTAGCTTAGTGTGGGGCATGGGTCAACTGGAGTCAGAGTTGACCATGTCGCTTGGCCAGTTGGTGATGGACGATGAAATGATCGGCTTCATCAAGCGTTATGAACGCGGCTTTACGGTGGATGCCGCCAACCTGCAATATGAACTGATCCGCGCAACCGGCATTGCCGGCAGCTTCCTTGAAAGCGAGCACACCTTGACCAATTTTCGTGAGCATCTCTTTGAGCCGCGAGTGCTGAACCGCCGAGGGCGCGCGGCGGGGGTGGGCGCTCTCGCGGAGGTTGTCCGCCGTAAAGCCGATGAAATTATCGCGGCCGACCAGGAAGCCAAAATCGGCGCCGCCGAACGCGCCGAGCTTCTGCGGATCGAGCAAAAGTATCGGAAGCTGCTGGCCAAATGAGCGAACCGCGAGGATTATTTATCTCACACAGCGTTGGCGCCAAGCGGCAAGGAATTCATCGGGCGTTGAAATCGCCATGGTCGTTTCCACCTTCCTGAAGTGCCCGGGATCGCGGGTAATCAGGCAGTCGGCTCCGGCGCGGATGGCGGAATGGAACTGAATGGCATCCTCAAAATCGTTCATGGTCGAGTCAATGGCCTGATTCAGAATCAGAGTGTCGGGGGCGACTGGCACAAAAATATCACGCAGGATACGAAGGGCTTTGTCCGCGTTGCGTTTGCCGGCCGTCTTGCGAACCACATAATAGATGTTGTTGAAACTGATCGCGGAGATGAAGCCTTGAACCGTTCCGCTTTCCGCCAGAGACCAAACCTCGGCGGAAGCGGCGTAAAATGGTTCGCGTTTGGCAAGGATGTCCAGCAAGACGCTGGTGTCGAGGAAAACCTTCATCGGCGCAGCCCATATTTCTCAGACAACGCAACGGCCAGGATTTCTTTGGGAGTGCGCCCCGCAGGCAATCGAAGCAGGCCGATGGCTTTGCGTGTAATAGGACCCATTGTCGGCGGCTTCGCCTGTTCTGTCCGTCCCATTGTCGCCACCAGACGAGAGAACAATGCCGAAACGCTGGTGTTTCTTTCAGCGGCAAGTTTCTTGGCCGCGTTGATCAAGGCGGGCTCCGCATTGAGCGTGAGTTTGGTCATGCTCATAAAAACCCTTTCTACGTATAAAATCGCAGATATACTACGTGTTACTTGGAACCCCGTCAAGCGCCTAATCAAAAAATGCGGGAGTACCCGGAACCACGAGCAAGTTCCGTGCCCGCCACCCGCAGGCTCGTTCCGTGGCCGAGCGCATGGCCAATAACGCGCTTGCTTTTTTGATTGCGCCGGACCACGCACCACTGCCCGCGCCCGATTATCCCATCCGCCTCCAGCAGATTGTGCTCATAGGCAAAAATCAGGATGTCTTCGACTTCGCCGAACGCGATTCGCACCGCCAGCGAATTGTCCACCGACGGCAGCCGCTCGACCTTCGCCGGCTTTGCGCCATTGCGCCGCGGCAGCATCAGCGCCATGAACCTCCCGTTGTAACCGCCGACCTTGGCCAGCAGCCGCGGACGGACGAACAACGAACGGTGCAGCATGTCGGAAGGCCGAATGTGTTCCGCAGCCGATTGCTCGGGGTTAGTAACGTATTTGTAGGAACTGGAGGACGCTACGTCCTGGGTCAAGGCAATCGTATGCGCCCTGGGATAGCTGGTCGGAGCGGGCAGGACAAAGTGCGCGTCGAGCCGGTTTCCCTTCCGCCAGCCCTTGATACTCGCGCTCGGCCCCTGGACCATGCGTCCCGCGTGGTAAATCGTGATGGTGTTCTCGGGAGACGTGTGAAGCTGCCACCAGAATTCGGCCCAGTCGTTGGCCTTGTTGATGTCCTCCACGGTCCAGACATAGGCCGGCGCGCCTTTGCCCTTCACCAACCCCAGGTAACGTCTGGCCCAGTAACAGTTGTGCTGATGGGAACTATCCACCGCTGCAAAGTCAACGAATTCACCCGGGAGGTAGTCCGTCAGCAGTCCATGATGAAAAGCAAACTGCCATTCCCCCTCCGTGGATCGCCCGCTTTGGCCGTCAATCAGGACCACGTTGTGGCAATTCTGCTCCATGTTGTAGCGGCCGGAGTCCACGGCAAAATATTCGCCCAGGGCCGAGATGCTGAAATGGCCGCAACTGCTGTGCGCGTGGCCTTGGGCCGCCGGCGAGCGTTGCGAGCCGTCGAACACGACCAGGGTGTCCTCCTCGCCCCACCCGCTGCGCAAGCTCACGATGCCGCGGCCGCGGTCGCGGAACTGAGTGGGGACCCCGGCCTTGGCGGGATGCACCGCGCCCTTGAAGCAGTCCATCACGATCAGCGACAGAGCCGTGGCCGGAACGCGGAACCCTTTGCGCAGAAGCACATCGGTAAACGCCGGCGCGGCCTTCTGGTGCGCCTTGACTATCGCCGGCGCGCAGGATAGCGCCCCGAGCAGCCAGGCAAGCGCGGGCGAGCTGGTTTGCCTTGCCTGGCGCCCCAGAATCAGCTCGCGGCACAAGAAAGAGTCGCCGTAATCTCCGGTATTGCTCAGAGTCAGGCCCCACGGCTGGACAAAGTGCAACGCGGCGGCGCCGATCCTGGCGTAGCGCGGGCAGTCGCTGTAGGCATCGTAGAGCCCCGCGCGCCGGAGCGGCTCCACGCTCTGGGCAAGTCCCCCCGCTACGGCGGTGCCGTAACCGATGTCCTCCTCCGGGTAGCCATCGGCCGTAAAGGCGGCGTGCAGCGAGGCGCGCAGGAGCGACAGCAACTCCTGCTCCTCGGCCGCGAGGTCCGGCACGCCGGGATCGCCCTTCACGGCCAACCAGCCGAGCAAGGCCGGCAGGGTTTCAGCAATGGGGGTATTGGCCCCGGCGTTTTTATAATAGTTCGGCCGCGCCTTGACGACGGCCGGACGGACGCAGGCGTTCACCACCCAGTCCGCATAAGCCGCGCGCTCGGCCTCCGCGAGGCGGTCATAAAGAAGGTCGTAAGCCAAAGGATGGCAACCGTACTTGATCGAGAACACCGCGGCATTGGATTCCCCGCCTGAACCGAACGCGGCGGGAACGGCAAGCAGCGCGCGCTTGGCAGCCTCCAGAGTCTTGGCGCAGCCGTCGAGAATGCCCACCATGGCCAGGTCAAATATGGTCCAGCGGATCAGGGACAGGTCCGGCGAGACGGCCAACTCCTTGCGCAGGTCCGCGCTGAGCGCGCATTCGACTATGGGCCGGACCTTCTGGCGAAGACCGGCCATGATCTTGCGGCCGTCGCCGGTCTTGATTTTTATTCGCAAGCGCTCCAGGTCCGCCGGTCCGATAACGACGCGCGGGTGAACCCCGTCTTTATAGAGTTTTTTGGCGCAGCCGAACGCAAACGACATGGAGTGTTTCCTCGGAAACTTCCTGTTACCCATGCAGGTCAATGGAACGTGAAGATCGCGCCGGGAACGGGAATCTGGCCCCAGACCATCGTGCCGACTTCGGCGTTATTCCCGCCGGTCCCGCTCGTATTTCCTATGCCATTCGTCACTGAATAAGAGCCCTGATATTGATGGTATATCCGCCACACCGCAATCCGGCCTCCGCCGCCGCCGCCGCATTCCGCCGTATATCCGGAATCGCCGCCGTTAGCGCGGAGGATACCATTTGAACTACCCGCGAACGTTCTGCACCGCAGGTAAATACCGCCGCCGGAGCCACCGCCACCATACCGTGCCGATTTCGCTAAGCCTGAATTGGCTGTGAGTGTCCCATCCACCCTTATCGTATCGCCGGCTTCAACCCGGATCAGCCCCCCGCCGCGAGCACCCATATAGCCGATACCGACTTTACTTTCTCCTCCACTGCTGCCCGGATGAACCGGCGCATTGGAATATCCGTAGGTTGCGCCCCGACTGGCGAGTACAGAGGAACGGCCACCTTGTCCGCCGTAACCGGCGCCGGTAGGGCGGTAGCTCGCGTTCCCATAACCATAGCCGGGGCCCAACCCGTTTCTGGCCGCCGATCCGTCTCCTCCGCGATCGAATCCCGTTCCATTGGCATTGAACCCGCCGTTGGTGGCTATCATGAGATTACGCACGCGGAAAAGAGGCGAGCCGCCGTTCGTGTTCTGGGAATACGGATAAACCCACGAGTTAGACGCAATAGAAATATCCCCGGTGACGCTCACCAGCGAACCGTAATCGGGCGTCCCGCTGTTGGTCACGGCGCCATATACGTATAGCGCTCCGCCGTTGGTCACTACCAGATTACCGCCACAGTTGATAACGCCGCCCGTTGCCATATGCAGCACCCCGGTACTGCCGGTAATAATGATGTTGCTGCTGACGACCAGGTTGAATCCCGTTCCAACCAATTGCAGCGTTCCATTGCTGATCGTCAGACTATTGAGCGCCCATGAAGTGAAGTTGGGAATTATCAAATTACCGCTGTGTGGCATGAACGTTCCGTCCAGAATGTTTGTGTCAGGAAAGTAAA
>JACPGN010000215.1 GCA_016182435.1 Lentisphaerota bacterium
AAAGAAGTCAAAAATGCGGATTTCATTTTCGGGCAGGTATGGTTCGGCGAGCGTGAGATAACTCTTGGCCCCCAGGAAGGAGCCGGCAACAATTTTTTGCTCGAGCTGCGCAGCGCTCCATTTGGGCATTGAAAAAATGAGCGCTGGAAAATTATGACGCCGAGCCGCGCGCTCCACATAAGCATTAGCTACTTCATAATCATCATCCATCAGCATAGTGAACATGAGCGGCGTTACCGACTTCCCCGGAAACATAAGGGAATAGGTTTCGATTAGCTGCTCCACGGTATTTTCCGAAGCCACGCGGTCCGGCCAGGACACCCGGCGGACCGGCTTCCTGGCGGCCGCGCTGACAAACTGTTTGCGCCAGACGTGGGTGTGAATATCAATGATTTTATCCGGCAGCCAGCCGCCCAGGCGCTGCTCATAAAACTCATGGTCAACCGTTTTGACTTCAAATAATTGTTTCATGCTTATACTTTTAGCTTATGCGTTTTTTCAGCCGCGATCCACCGACCAGCGTTCCGCATTCTTCAACAGGTCTCTGGCTTCCGCTTCCGTCCGGCAACCCGTGTTGATAAACAAACCTCTGGCGGAAAGGTTGGCCAAGGCCGTTTCGACCTCATCGGCCCCGATGGAGATATGCAAATTTTTGCCGGCCTTTTGCACTTGCTTAAGCACAGCCATATAATGCAGCGGGCTTGGTTTGCCCGCGCCGGGCAAAATCTGAATGGCCTGCAGGCGCGGCAGTTCGCACAACGCCTCCACGTGCCGGAAGGCCTCGACGCCGTCCACGTGGTAGACGGTATGGTCAAGAAACTCCGTCTGCTTGCGTATGACGGGAAGGAACAGTTCGCGAAACATGTCGGGCCCGATGGCATAGGAAAAATCGTTATGGGCCGCATAAAACCGGCCCGGCGACCAGAGAGAGAACCAGCACGTGGAGCCTTCGTCTGCCTCCCGGATGATTTCATAGAGGATGTCGTAATGTTCGCTCCACATATCCATTAAAAACTCCTCCGCCGCGTGAACCTGATCAGGTCGTTCCGCACAATCGAACAATAATCGTTCCGTTCCGCGCAAGGCCGCCAAGGTGTCGCCACAACCGCCGAGCGCGCCGATGGACACCAGGGACTTGCCCCGCGCCTCTTTAACGTGGCGGCGCAACGAATCGAGCGCAAAGCGGTAATTCCGGTCCGCCTTGTTAATCTTGAGATTCTGGAACTCAATATTCTCTCCCAGCAGAATTGGATTCCACCAACCCGTGGTAAAATCCAATTCAATCGGACACCCCAGAAAAGTCGGGATGGCCGTATGGCCAGGATACCCACCGTACCAGACCGGCAAAGCTTCCCCGCCATAAAACGTGTTGGACAAACCATACTCCTTTTGGGCGCTGATCCAGTCAAGGTCATACCATTTCTGTCCGATAGTCTGCGCATCCGGCGGCGGGGTCGCCGGTGGATTCTTCTTCGGCGCCGTAACGGCCAGCGCGCAACGGCCGAAATATTCGTGCGCCCACCATGATCGGTAGCGCTGTTTTGTTTCTTCCCAGTCCGGTTTGTATAACAGATTCATAGATTTCGAAAAGCGGCATAGGCATTTTTGTCCTTTAGCGCCCGCGATACCCGATTTTCCGCCAGACGGCGCGGGAGAGGCGAAATTGCCGCCGGGTCGGCTTGATAAAGCCCAGGATACTCTGAGGCGGTTGGCCGGGGCCGGCATCTTCCGGGAAAGGCGACCAATGATCGTTTTCATATTTCCTGCGGATGGATTCCCTGCGGAAATCGGGGATTTCCATCGGCGCGCCCTTCTCAAGGCAACTGCGCCAGCCCTGGATGCCGGCAATGGTCATATCCAGGGCGCGATAGACGTTCAAAAACGGCTGACGACCCGACCGGATAGCCTCGGCAAAGAAATAGTTGGTGAAAAAGTCGCCGCCGCCGTGGCCGGCCCGGCGGGCCTGATCGGCATGCGCTGGAAAATCGGGCGTGTAAATCTTTTCGGCTGCGTCCCCCTTCCGCAGGTCCCAGGGTTCATGCACGAGGCGCAATTTGCCCTGGCAGCCCTGCGTGCGCAGATTTTCCATCAAGCCCCGTGTGCCGTGCAGGCGATACCAGTTGCCATGCCCGCGGTAGCAGATGCCGTTGACGATGGTCACGGCGCCGTTACTCATGTGGCATAACATATGGAAGCCGATATCGGTCCGCTTGGTCCAATGGCGCTGTTCATCGGCCGGCGAATAGGGCACGCTCTGGGCATTGACGTATTCAGGCCGGGTTTCGGTGATGTACATAATGGGGGCCAGGGCATGGGTGCAATAATAGATGGTAGGGATAAAATTGCGCCAGTGGTTGCTGCCCGGCGAGATGGCCGCCACGGCGCGCGCGAGCATCGGATGCATATACTCGCACTCGCCCATCTGGAACTCACCGATTTCACCGGAGCGATAAAGCCGCCGCATTTCCTGGTTGTAGGCAAAATAACAATAGTTTTCCGCCAGCAGGTAAATCTTCTTTGAGAGTTCCACGGCGTGCACCAGGGCCACGCCCTCAGCCAGGGTCTTGCAGGCCGAGGTTTCGCTCATGACGTGCAAGCCGCGCTTCAGCGCCTTAACGGCAAACGGCGCATGCTCATGAAAATAATTGGCGAGCACGACCGCATCCATGTCGTGTTCCAGGAAACGATCGTAATCGGTGTAGGTTCCAATCCCCGGAAAGCGCTTGCCCGCCTCCCTCAGTTTTTCCTTCCAGAAATCGCATAACGCCACCAACTCCATGCCTACGTACTTGGCGCTGTTGGCAAATGACATGCCCCGCCCCACCCCAATCACGCCAACCCGGATAGCCTTTGATGGACGTTTCTTCATGCGTGTTTTTCCCTTAATTTATGGAATTGATCATGGATCATTCCCGCCTGATACCGAATTACTTGCGGCGCTTCCCGCGCCGCCCATTAACCCTTCGATCGCGTGATGCCCTTGCGCCAGGCGTTGGCCTGCTGGCGATACAGCGAGTCCCGAATCTCGACTTTTTCCGTTGAACAACTGCTCGTTGGTTGTCCCGGACCGGCCTTTTTTGGATCCAGGCACCACCGGTCGTTCCGGTACCGGGCGCGCGCTTTTTTATCGCGCAGGTCCGGCACGTCCAGCGGAATATTGCCGTTGACGATGGACCGGTATCCCAGGGTGCCGGGAAGGGTCATATCCAGTCCTTGATAGACATCAATGATGCAACGGCCTTCCGGTTCGCCGCGGATGGCCGCCAGGAAATGATCCATCGTATAAAAATCGGACCCGCCATGGCCGCCGATCATACGCGACAGACCGGAAGTCTTTGGGAACTCCGGCATATAATTCAGGTTTTGACTGTATTGCGGATGACCTTCGCGGTAGATATTGACGCGATTGAAGAGGTCGCCCCAGCGATCGGTTTCCATCATGCCTTTCGAGCCGTAGATGGCGTACCAGATGGCTTCGGGCGCGCGCTTGAAGTTAGCCCAGGGCAGGACTTTCATTGTGGCACCGTTACTCATCTGGCAGACGATCACGGCGCCATCGGCCGAGCGGCAGCCAAACCGGCGCTTGTTGATATTGGGCGTTTCATAGGCCGTTACCCGCGTCGGCCGCGTGCCGGTGATGGTCATCACCGGGCCGATGGAGTGCGTGCAGTAAAACGTGGAAGGCACCCAGTTGCGCCAGTGGTTCTTCTCGCCGCGGGTGATCCGAATCCAGGTGCTTTCGCAATCGTGGACATATTCGCCCTCGCCGTGCAGAAACTCTCCGATTTCACCCTGGCGGTACAACCTCCGCATCTCAAGCGTGCCGCGAAAGTAACAGTAATTCTCGGCATAGGCATAAACCTTACGGTTACGCTCGACCGCCTCGACCAATTGTACGGCCTCAGCCATCGTTTGGCAGGCCAGCACCTCGCTGCAGACATGGCGGCCGGAATCCAGCAGGCGTACAGCAAAAGGCGCATGCTCGGTGGCATAATTGGCCAGCACCACCGCATCCATGTCGTGCTGGATAAATTTATCGAAATCCGTGTAACAGGCGACCGTGACGTGGTTCTGCGCCGCGAGCGAACGGCAGCGTTTCAAAAGCGGCGCGCAGGCGTCGCAAACTGCCACCAGTTCCGCCTGGGGGTGCTGCGCCATAACCGCCACCATGGTAGATCCCCGCCCTGCTCCAAATATACCCACCCGAATCCGGCGGGTTCCGCGTTTTTTTGTTTTCATATTTACCCCTATCCCGAATGGCGCTAAGTTAAGGACATTTTCCCCTGTAGACGGGGTCGGTGCCCCCTTAACTTTCGCAGAAACGGCCTCATCGAGGCCGTCTACAGCATGGATTTTTCTCAAAAAAGGCTTAACTTAGCGCCATGCCCACCCCTACCCCCGCCCATGTTCACGATAATAGTTCAGGCCTTCCACAAAGGCCTGCATGTTCTTCCACGGCACACCCGGCGTGATGGAACTGCTGCCCCCCAGAAACAGTCCGGTGCGCGGAGCATGCCCCACCAGCCATTTCATTTCGGCGCGCACATCCTCCGGCGTGCCCCGCGGCAAGGTGCGCGTCACCGATACGCCGGCAATGATTAAGAGATCATCGCCGGCCGTAGTCTTCATCCGGCAGATTTTTTCATAATCCATGCCGTCTTCATACTGGAAGCCCTGAAATCCAGCCAGGCCCACTTCCAGCAGACGCGGCACCATCTGCATCAGATTGCCATCGCAGTGCCAGATCATTTTTACGTCAGTTTTCAAGATGGGCGCGAGCGCGCGCGCAAAATGCGGAAACCAGATTTTATCCAGCGATTTTATGTCCACCAGTGTTCCCCGGGAATCGGCAATGTCATGATCCAGGCGGATCAGCGGCGGCAGGCGGCCTTCGGCATAGGCGCGCGCCACGGCGGAATTGCGCGGCACGGCGCAGTCGGCCTGCAGAATAAAATCACGCTCAATGACTTCCGGATAGAGCGCATAAGCCATGAAGTAATTGGCATAACCATATTGGTAATATCGAAAAGCAGGAATAGCGACAAGGCCGTAGGGCGCCTTGAGAATTGTTGGCCCAAACTTGGCCTGCACTTCGCGCTCGCGCTCCAGAATGGCGCGGAGGCAAGCATCCGCATCAAACTCAGCGGTCTGCTTGCGCAGAGCCGGGAACACGATTTTCTCCAGATGCGCCACCACGGCCTCGGGCGAGTCAATCGTAATCCCATCGAGGATGAGCTCTTCCGCTCCGGTCGTGGCCCCCTTTTGGGAATTACCCGCATAGCCCCGCGCTCCAATGGACAGCGGATTCGTGGGAATAAATTGGTCAATCATGCACGTCCCAATGCGGTGTTGCATTTTCAGGTAGACTGTTTCCGGATCCTGGACATACGAGCCCTCCGGCATACCGGAAAGCCGGTCAATAATGGAATGCTCCATGGGATGAAGCA
>JACPGN010000225.1 GCA_016182435.1 Lentisphaerota bacterium
GCCGCGCCTGGACTGCCTGGTGTACACCCGGCACGAAGGTTGGCGGGTTCGCCGGGACGGATCATGCCTAAGGCAGACCCGCCTCTGGCGGGAATCACTTCCCGCGACCAGATTCGTAGCTCTTCAGGGATTCCAAGGCCTCAGCGTCCGCCAGATCCTTCGTTCGTCCCGTTGCGCGTTTGTTACGGATGAGATCATCAGGAAGAACTTAACGTCCTCGGCGACTAAGCACTGCAACATCTCTTTGTAGTCTTCGTTCAGCATCGTGATGCTTGCTTAAAGATGCTACTTCATGGGTCAGTGGCCAGACAAGCGCGAGGCGGCTGCTGGGCGAACCAGCAACGAAATCGTCTGGCCTCTTATCTGACAGGCGGCCGATTCTGGTTAATGCTCTATTCATGCCTAATAAATCCGCCAGGCCAGGAATAACATCAGCGCGCCCAAGAGCGCTACGGAGCAGCCCACGGCGCCGGCAAGGGGTTTCTGGTTAATCCAGCGCTCCGTCCATTGGCGTAATTTGAACGGGCTCCAGACCAGCACGAGACCCAGGATCACGAGCAGGTAGGCAAAACTCGTCATAAGCAAGCGGCTGGCGGCGGGATGCACGAAGGCGCTTTCGAGGATCGGCAGCGGAACCAGCAGCAGCAAACCGCCCAGCGCGCGCGCCGCCAGCAGATCATCCATAAGAATAATGATCAGGAAATAGAATACGGGCACGGCGGCATACACCAGCACCCGGTGCGTATCCACCCAGACGCTGCCCATCTGCAAGACGAGCCAGGCCGCCCAAATGAGATCCGCGGCGGTCAGGATCCGACCGGCCCAGACATGGCGGGGAAAGGCCTTGACCAGGGCGGCCGCCGCGCGCGGCCAGAGCGCCAGGCCGCCGCCGCCGACCAGAAGGAGCGCGCCGCAGGTCAGGGATACAATGGCCAAGTCCGACATAACTGAATCTTCCTAAAGCGGGCCAAAGCCCGCAACCTAAAAGTTACCACAAAGATGCACAAAAATCACAGGCGGAACAACTTTATGTGCTCTGCTTGTGCCTTTTTGTGGCTAATGATTCTTCTCGTTTTTCTTCGCTGCTCCTCAGGCTTAAGTTGCAATCGTCCCATATAACGCTTGCGTGGTGGCTTCCGTAACGCGCACGGGCACGAGGTCGCCGGCTTTAAGTCCCGGCGCCGCCGCAAAAACCGCCAGGACATTCTGGCGCGTGCGCCCGGACCAGCGCGCCTTGTTCCGCAGACTGACTCCTTCGACCAGCACCTCGCTTACCCCGCCGATAAACGTCTGATGAAAGACCCTGCTGCGCCGTTCCTGATCCTCGAGTAGCGCGTGATTGCGCCGGAGTTTTTCTTCCGGGCTCACGTCGTCGTCCCACTGGGCCGATCGAGTGCCTGGGCGCGGATTGTATTTGAAGATATAAACATTATCAAAGTTAATTTCCTCCAGGAACGCCCGGGTCAGCTCGAACTCTTCGGACGTTTCGGTGGGGAACCCGACGATGACATCGGTCGAAAACACAATGCGCGGCGCCGCTTGCCGCAGGCAGCGCGCGGCCGCGCGATAATCGTTGGCCGTATAACCGCGATTCATGAGCTTGAGAATCCGGTCCGAGGCCGATTGCAGCGGCAAGTGCAGGTGCTCGCATACCGCGGGCAGTTCGGCGAAGGCGCGGGAGAGTTCCCGGGAACAGCCGCCGGGATGACCCGAAGTGAATCGAACTCGACGCAGACCCTTGATCTCGTTAAGCGCTTCCAGCAGGCGGGGCAAGGGCTCGGTGAACCCCCGCGTTGAGGGATGCTCCCCATCCCAGACTTTTGTGCGCTGGCCATAGGCCATGATGCTCTGGCCTAAAAGCGTAATTTCCTTGACGCCCTGTTCGACCAGCCGGCGCGCTTCTTCAATTACGTCCCGCGCCGGCCGGCTCCATTCGGCCCCGCGCACTTCCGGCACCACGCAAAACGCGCAGTGCCGGTTGCAGCCGAAGAGAATATTGACAAAGGCGCAGACTTGGCCGGGCGCATGCGTGGCGCCGTCATAAGCGCCCTCGGTCGGGGCAACATCGAGGAGTCCGCGCAAGCCCTCGCGCACCGCCGCGAGGATGGCCGGCGCCCGCGAGAGCGCCGTCGGGCCCACTGCAAAATCCAGCCCCGGCGCCTTGCGAAAGATCTCGTCCTTGAGGCGCTGAACCATACAGCCGACCGCGCCGATGTATTGCCGCGGCCGCTCTTTGCGGGCCTCAATCAGCATCCGCAACTTGCCAATGGCCTTGTCTTCCGCCTGGGCGCGCACGCTGCAGGTGTTCACAATGACGGCATCGGCCTGGCTCTCCTGCTCGCAGAGCGCGTAACCGTGGCGGCCGAGCAGCGCGGCGAACATTTCGCTGTCGCGCTCATTCATCTGGCAGCCGTAGGTCTTGATATGAACTTTGAATGGCTTGGTAGCGGACATAAGAATGAACGGCTATTGGTAACTGATAAATGAGCAACCGCTATGAAAAACAAGATGCCACGGGCATCCGCCTGCGGCGGAATATTTAACCACGCGCGGCGCGTGGCAAGCCACGGACTCGTCCCGCGCTTCGCGGGATGGCACGGATAGCACTGATATGGAATTTGGGCCGGCTTTTCCCATCCGTGCTATCAGTGTAATCAGTGGTTAATTTTTGGGTTGCGGGCATAGCCCGCCTTAGCGGGGTTTAAAGTGGAGGCGCGAACCGGAGTTGAACCGGTCTAACAGGTTTTGCAGACCCGTGCCTGACCGCTTGGCTATCGCGCCTTGAATTATTGAATTAGGCCTTCGGCAACTAAAAACCCTTAGGCCTTGCTCAGGGCAGGCTGTAGCCGGCCTCGCTGAGGCCGGTCCGGGGTCGGCGACCCCGGCTACAACATTGTCCACCGCAGGCGGATCCGCCTGTGGCGGAAAATTCCTATGCTTCCAGTTAGGGAATGACCCTTATGTTATCAAGCCGCTTCTCAGCGTCAACTGCTTTTTCCCGTGCGTTCATCCTTTCACCGCGACGGTGTGGAGGACGCCGGCCCGCCCAATCTATCGGCATCTTCTTTTTTGGAGCTCGGCCACAGGAAGGGCGTGAGCAGCGAGTCCGCCAGGTCAATCGTCACGGCATTGACGGCGTCCACCGTGCCGGGGTCCAGCGGCCCGCGGTTAAAGATCGCAATGTTCTCGCGCATTTGTTCGAGCGTTTCAACGCCGGCCAGAACGCAGGTTACGCCGGGGAGCGCCAGCATATAGCGCGCGGCCAGTTCGGCGATGGTCAGCCCGGCTTCGCCGGCGATCTTATCCATCCGCCGGCGGACCGGCACGACTTCCCGCAATTCCGGCGGGATCTCGGCTTCCGGCATTAACAGCAGTCCCTTTAAATAAACGCTGCGGATGAAAACCGCGGCGCCGCGTGCGGACGCCTGGCGGAAAACGCCGCTGGCCTGGTGCCGGCGGTCAAGCAGGTTGCCCGGTAACTGGAGGGCGGAAACAGTCTCGTCCGCCGCAAACTTTGCCGCCGGACCCGGCCGGTTACCGCACGACACTCCGGCATGGCGCAACCAGCCCCGCGCCTTCAGCTCCTCGAGCACGCCCAGGTAGGCGGCATCCGTCTCTTGGTGGAATAGCACCACGGGAACACACTCCAGTTGCAAGCGCTGGCGCGATGCCGCCACGGATTGTTCAATGGCCTTCCTGGCGAGGTCGGGCTGCGCCAATTCAGCGCCGGTCAAATGGCGAACCTTGGTGACAACTAACGCTCTGTCGGCTGCCCTCAGCTCGCGCAATGCCCGGCCCAGTACGACTTCGCTGTCGCCATAGGTTATCGCGGTGTCAAAACAATTCACGCCGCCTTCGAGCGCCGCGGCCATTATGGCCAGGACATCGCGGTAGCCAGGCTGGCCAACGCGGTTGGCCACGCCATAGCGGAAGCCGAATTGCGCCGTGCCCAGCATAAGCGCCGACACTCGGTATTCTTTCCAGGCCTTTAACTGCATGGTCTTGCCTTAGTGCCCGCCCTGCCGCCGGCCATCTGGAGCCTGTTGGGTTTTTCCGGTTGCGAAACAGGATACATCCAAACATAAAAAGAGCGCAAATGCACTTGAAATCTCTTTCCCGAAAACAAGCTGAACGGCCCGCCGTGAGGATTATCGAATCGGCTTGATAACCCGCCGGCAAGAGCATAGCGTTGTAATCCGTCAGTTATTGGGGGGCTTCCTGCCGGCTTGCCTGCCTGCCGAAGCCGCTTCGGCGCAGGCAGGTCCGGCAGGAGCCGCAAATTTCCGCGCCCCGTGACCACGCTGAAGGCGTGGCCAGCGCAAGGTTTACCACGCCAGAGCGTGGTCACGGGGACGCGAGAACCTACCCCATTACCCATTACCGGGCATTTTTTAAAAAAGGAGATCAGATGAACTCATGGAGCAAGAGTTTAATTGGACTTGCCTGGATTACGCTGGCTTCCTCGCGCGCCCTGGGCGTTATTCCATCCATTCAAGCCAATGGCGGCGGCGGCACGGTAACCGTAGTCGAGAGCAACTCCCTATCGCTGACCATCCAGTTGAACACGGAAGGCGCGGCGGGCCCGGCGGATTGGTGGCTGTTGGCTAATACCGGTTCAGCCTGGTATTTTTTTGACGCCGCCAGCGGACTCTGGCGGCAGGGTTTTCAGGTCACCCACCAGGGAGCGCTTGTTGATCTTTCATCAACCGAAGTTCTGCGTATGGCCGGTCTGGCACCGGGCGTTTATTCCATCTACTTCGGCGTTGACTTGACCCCCGACGGGACAGTTGACGACCCGCTTTACTATGACCTTATTACGGTCAATGCCGTCCCCCATGATTCGCTCTCCGAGCTGTATGTTGACGTTTATGATGAAGCGAAAGCTTATAACGGTTCGACCTATTTTGCCGAAGCGCACAGCTCACCGCGAATCGTCGCGGTCAATATGCAGGGCGCCATAACCTGGCAATATAACGTGCCGAGCAATCTGCGCCAGTTCACCAATCCCGGCTTTGACGTGGAAGTCCTGACCAATAATGGTCATGTTCTTTTTGTCCTGCCCAGCAACGGTGTGTATGAAATTGATTCGGCTGGAACGGTGGTCTGGAGTAATTTGGACGCTCAAGTTTCACACGATGCCGACCGGCTGGCCAACGGAAATACGATCTATATCTTCGGCAACAACGATAAGTTTGAAGACCCGCAGGTCAAGGAAGTGAATGCCGGCGGAGGGCTCGTCTGGTCATGGTCCGCCAATACCGCCTTCGATTACGAGCCGTATCGCAGTATCTCCGCCGAAGGCTGGACGCATGCCAATGCCGTCACGCGTCTTCAGGGCGGTAATACCCTGGTTAATTTGCGCAATTTTGACATGACCGTTGAAGTAAATCATGCCGGCGCGGTTGTCTGGTCTAATGACTGGAGCACGATTGGCGGCACGAATTGCGATCCGCATGAGCCGGAAATTGAGACCAATGGTCATATCGTTGTCTGTCTGCAGAACAATTCGCCGTATCAAGTGGTGGAAATAGATAAATCCACGAAGGAGCTTGTCTGGACTTATGCTCGCGACGGATTGCGCACCGCCCGCGACGCCGACCGGCTGCCGAACGGCAACACGCTGATTGTCGGCGTACTCCAACCGCAGGAAGATTCGGTTGTTTTTGAGGTTACCGCGGAGGGCGAAATTGTCTGGCAGTTGAAAATCAAGGACGCGCCCGCGACCCACAGCCCCGGCTTTTTTTACAAGGCGCAGCGCCTGGGCGCACAATAATCCCGCAATCCCGTTCGGTAAACATTCCTAATCAGATCATAGCGTGAGGTATTAACATGAGGACAATTATTCTTCTGGCAATTGGAATGTTCTGGCTCCGCGCGGTTCAGGCGCAAATTGGCTCGTCCATCAGCGCCGATGGGTCGGCGCCCAACAACAACGCCATGCTGGATGTACAGTCCCCCGCCACCGGCGCCGGCAAAGGCATTCTGATTCCGCGGCTTAC
>JACPGN010000222.1 GCA_016182435.1 Lentisphaerota bacterium
ACCAGGCCCGGACCATTCGTATCCCGGTCCACATGATTGAAACGATCAATAAGCTGGTCCGCGTCCAGAAACAACTCCTTCAGGATTTTGGCCGCGAGCCGACCCCCGAAGAGGTGGCGGATGAAGTGGATCTACCCGTGGATCGCGTTCGCGAAGTATTCAAGATGTCCCAACAGCCGATTTCCCTGCAGGCCTCCGTGGGCGATAGCGACGACGCGGTTTTTGGCGATTTTATCGAGGACAAGTCCGCGGAAAATCCATCGGAAATGACCGGCTACAGCCTCCTGCGGGAGCGTCTGCAGGAAGTGGTCAGCACGCTTTCCGATCGGGAACAGAAGGTGCTTAAACTGCGCTTTGGGGTTAACGATGGCTGTCCGCGCACGCTGGAAGAAGTCGGCAGTATGTTTGCGGTTACGCGCGAGCGCATCCGTCAGATCGAGGCCAAGGCCCTGCGGAAGTTGCGCCATCCCACGCGCTTGCAGAAGCTGGAAGGCTTTCTGGAGACGCGCGCTTGAAATCGTTGTCCCCGGTGATTCCGAGGGGACGGGCAAAAGACCTGGCCAGAAGTCAAACATGAGCGGCAATAAGATTTTGGATTTGCGGCGCTTGGCGCAAGTGGTGGCGGAAGCCCGGCGAGGGGGGCAGCGGGTGGTGCATTGCCACGGGGTCTTCGACCTCCTGCACATCGGCCATATCCGCTATTTCAGCCAGGCGCGTTCCCTGGGCGATTTGCTGGTGGTGACGCTTACGCCCGACAAATTCGTGGACAAGGGGCCGCATCGTCCGGCCTTTACCGAAAGTTTGCGCGCCGAGGCCCTGGCCTCGCTGGCGTGCGTGGATTACGTGGCGATCAACGAGTGGCCCACGGCGGAAGAAACCTTGCGCTTGCTCCGGCCGGACGTTTACGTCAAGGGTTCGGAATTCAAGAATATCCCGGCGGATATGACCGGTAAGATCGCCCAGGAAGAAAAGGTCGCCCGGGAGTTGGGCATCCGCCTGGCTTTTACCGAAGATGTGGTCTTCAGCTCCACAAACCTGATCAACCGTTTCATTTCCATTTATCCGCAGGAAGTGAATGCGTATCTTGAGCTTTTCCGCAAGCGTCATCCCCTGGAGGAGGTGCTCGCCGTCATTGACTCCCTGGAGCAGCTCAAGGTGCTGGTGATCGGGGACGTGATTATTGACGAATACGTGTATTGCGAAGCCATCGGCAAGTCTTCCAAGGACCCCGTCCTGGCGGTGAAGTACCAGTCGGAGGACCGGTTTGCCGGCGGAGTTCTGGCGGTGGCCAATCACGTGGCCAACTTCGCGGGGAAAGTAGAATTGATTTCGGTTTTGGGAACGCGCAACCAATATGAACCATTCATTCGCGCGGCCTTGAACAAGAAAATAGTCCCGCGGTTCTTCACGGTGGAGGGTATTCCGACCGTGGTTAAGCGCCGGATACTGGATGGCTATACGCTTAACAAATTGATTGAGGTCTATGACCTGGACGAGCGCGAGTTGCCGCCGCCAATCAGCGCGGCGATCTGTGAGGCCATCCGCGCCCAAGCTGCGGCGGCGGATGTCGTCCTGGTTTCCGATTTTGGGCATGGCGCGATTACGCGCGCAATCATTGAAACACTGTGCGCCGCGGCGCCTTTCCTGGCCCTTAACACCCAGGCCAATGCCGGCAATCGCGGGTTCCATACCATCAGCCGGTATCCCCGGGCCGACTATGCCTGCATTGCCGAGCATGAGATACGCCTGGAAGCGCGCGATGCCATCGGTGAATTGCGTCCGCTCCTGGAACACGCGCGCCGCCGGCTCAAGGCCCGTTACATGATTGTTACCCGCGGTCAGCGCGGCTGCCTGGTTAGCGGCGCCGGCGATGGCTACGCCCTGGTGCCGGCCTTTGCCCGCAAGGTGGTGGACCGCGTGGGGGCGGGCGACGCGTTCCTGGCCGTGACATCCCTGGCGGCGGCGCAAGGGGCGCCCGGCGAAATGCTCGGATTTATCGGCAACGTGGTTGGCGC
>JACPGN010000004.1 GCA_016182435.1 Lentisphaerota bacterium
CCCGTCACCTTCAAAAGCTCCTAAAACCTCTACAGCATGTCCAACCTACAGCGCCAACAACACATCTTTCCTCCGCCATTCGATCACCACCCTATCCATTCATTTTTTCATGTAACTTTTAACAGTACCGATAACAGTTAATTACCGAGCCTTAAACTGAAAAAATAGTTGTTGGCTAAAGTCTTCTTGCTTCTATAATTGATGTGGTTTATAGCACAGGTCTGGTTACATAAAAAGGGAAAAAAAATTCTACATGGCTCAGGTCTGGATTCCCGCTTCCGCGGGAATGACAGGCAAAAGACAACACCCGGGATTCCCCGCTTGTGCCTTGTTTGTCATTCCCGATCTAATCGGGAATCCAGTCCCGATTCTTCATCACAATGTCCTGGATACCTACTTCCTACGCCCAACAGCGCGCTTGCGCCATAGCGATTGTCGGACGGCCCAACGTCGGCAAATCATCAATTTTCAACCGGTTGGCTGGCCGGCGGGTCGCCATCGTCCACCCGGAGCGCGGCGTAACCCGGGACCGGTTGGTGCAGGAAATCCGCTGGAATGACCGCCATTTTGAATTGATTGACACCGGTGGGTTGGGCCAATTGGAAGGACTGGGCGAGGCGGCCGGGTCGGCCAAGGAGAGCCTGGAAGCCCTCGTGCGGCGCCAGATAGAAATTGCCGTTCAGGATGCTTCCGCCATCATTTTTGTTACCGACGTAGAAACCGGCATCCTGCCCCAGGATCAGGAAGTAGCCACCTTCTTGCGCAAGAGCGGCAAGCCGGTGTTCGTTGCCGCCAACAAGGCTGATAATCCTGAGCGTGACTTGCAGGCAATTGAATTTGAGGCCTTGGGGTTTCCCACCTTTCCAGTTTCGGCCACCCATAACCGCGGATTTGAGAACCTGATGGCCGCCATCCTCCCAACCCTACCGCAGGTAGAAAACGATACCCGCGAAATGCCGCTGCGGGTAGCGATTGTGGGGAGGCCGAACGTCGGCAAATCGTCATTCATCAACCGTCTATTGCGCAGCGACCGTGTAATTGTTTCACCTGAGCCAGGCACCACCCGCGACAGCGTCGAGGTGCCTTTCACCATCGGTCAGGATCGCCAGTCGCGGCATTATGTGTTGATTGACACGGCCGGCATCCGGCGCGCGGGTAAAATCAGTCAAGCCCTGGAGCGTTTCAGCTTTAACCGGACCATGCACAGTATTGAACGCGCTGACGTTGTGGCGCTCATACTCGACGCCACCCAGGGTCCGACGGCGCAGGATAAGACCATTACGAGTCTCATCCAGGAACATTACAGGGGCTGCTTATTACTGATCACCAAATGGGATCTGATGACCAAATGTTCCGAACATCAATATCGCGCCGCTTTGCGCAAAGCGGTGCCGTTCCTGAGTTTTGCGCCCGTTGTGTTCATCTCGTCCCAAACGGGATTTAACATTCGGCGTTCTATCGAGACTATTGATCGGGTTGCCGCGCAGATCAGCGCCCAGTTGCCGACCGGTCGGCTGAATCGCGCCATTAGCCAAGCCTATGCGCGGGTGGCGCCGCCATCGGTAAAAGGGCAACGCCTTAAAATTTTTTATGCCACTCAGGTTGGCGCACGGCCGATAAGGATCTTGCTCTTTGTGAACGAGGGCACTAAACTGATTCCGGCTTATGAAACTTATTTGATAAATGCTTTGCGAAAAACATTTGGTCTGGAGGGCGCCCCGGTCAGGTTTCAACTCAAATCGCGATAGAATCCCCAGGGCATTGCCCTGGGCTACCTGCCCGCCCGCCTGCAGCGCCTGTGGCGCAGCCACTGCCTGCCCGCAATGCTACGCATAGCATAGCAGGCGGGCGGGCAGGGTAGCAGGCGGTTTATGTGGCACGCTTTCAGCGTGCTTCAGGACAGTCAAGGAGATTCCCCAAAAAATAAGTTTATTTTTTTCTTGGCATCCACTACCCGTGGCGGTAAAAGCTTGGATTGAGGCCAGCATAATAGCATATATGGTGGTAGCTCCTTCCGGGATAAATGCCCTAATTAACGTGTTTTTCAGCTATTTTTAGGAGTAGATGCCATGATCAAAGCGCGTGAAGGCGCGAGAATTGACTTATTAGCCATCGGCAAGAGCAACAATGGCGCGGTCATGAACAATTTGCCGAAAACAGAAAATGCCCGCAGGAACGGCCGGGCAGCGGGGCTGAACCAGCGCGCGCGAAACAAGGGCTTGGTCATAACACCGCTTTTCAGCCGAGCGGGGGTTGATCCTTTTGCTGAAATCGAATGGGAAAAACGGCGCGCGGTCATCAAGAACGATAAAGGCGAGGTGGTGTTTGAGGCCAACGACATTGAAGTGCCCAAAGCGTGGTCCATGCTGGCCACCAATATCGTGGCCTCAAAATATTTTTACGGCGCGCACGGCGCGAGCGTCCAGGAAAAATCCGTGCGCGAGCTGGTTGAGCGCGTGGTCCGCACCATCACCGATTGGGGCGCGCGCGATGGCTACTTTGCCTCCAAGGCTGACGCCGACACATTCCACCGTGAACTCGCTCACATCTGCGCGAACCAATACGCAGCCTTCAACAGTCCGGTCTGGTTCAACGTGGGTCTGCACCAGGTCTACGGACTGACCTCCGCCAACAAAGCCTGCTATTTCTGGAATCCCGCCGCCGCCCGCGTCGAGCGCACGAGCAATTCCTACGAGCATCCCCAGTCATCGGCGTGCTTCATTCAATCCGTCGAAGACCGCATGGAGGACATCATGCGCCTGGCCAGCGCCGAGGCCATGCTCTTCAAGTACGGCTCCGGCACCGGCACGGACCTGAGCACATTGCGCAGCAGCCGCGAAAAACTCTCCGGCGGCGGCGTGCCCTCCGGCCCCTTAAGCTTCATGCGCGTATTCGATCAAGTGGCCGCCGTGATCAAGTCCGGCGGCAAGACCCGCCGGGCCGCCAAGATGCAGAGCCTCAAAGTGGAGCATCCCGACATCATGGAATTCATGCAGTGCAAGGTGAATGAGGAAAAGAAAGCCCGCGCCCTGATCAAGGCCGGCTATGACGGTTCCTTTAACGGCGAGGCCTATGCCTCGGTCATGTTCCAGAACTGCAATCTCTCGGTGCGGGTTTCGGACGAGTTCATGAAAGCCGCGGAGGCCGGCACTCTCTGGCACACGCGCGCGGTAACCACCGGCGATATTGTGGAGGTGCTCGAAGCCCGCGCGGTCCTGCAGAACGCCGCCGAGGCCGCGCACTTCTGCGGCGATCCCGGAGTGCAATACGACACCACCATCAACCGCTGGCACACCTGTCCGGAGAGCGGAAGGATTAATGCCAGCAACCCCTGCTCGGAATACATGTTTCTGGACAACAGCGCCTGCAACCTGGCCTCCATCAACCTGACCAAGTTCTCCAACGAGCAGAACGTGTTCGATGTCCAACGCTTCCGGCACGTGGTGCGCATCATGATCATCGCCCAGGATATCCTGGTGGATAACGGCAGTTACCCGACCCTGGAGATTGCCGAAAATTCGCATCGCTTCCGGCC
>JACPGN010000223.1 GCA_016182435.1 Lentisphaerota bacterium
GCAGCTCCAGCATCGGCGCCTGGAGCAGTTCCAGGGACTGCCGCAACTGGGGCGCCAGCAGTTGAATCTGGCGTTGTTCCTGTTCCTGGGTAAGGGCCAGCGATTGATCTACCATGGCACATTTTTCTTTCGTTTGACCAGGAATGAGTATAATAATTCCCGCGAGGCGCTCAAGCGCAAAAAAGGCCCGGGGGTAATGTCTCAGAACGTGTGAAAAAATTGCGGACGACATGGAAGTCGTCCCTCCACTCGTGGCCACGCTAAGAGCGTGGCAAGCGCGTTTATCCCGCGCCGCGCGGGATGGCGAGCCATTGGTGAAATCAAGCTATTTTTCTCCGGAAAATGGAGGGTCGGGTTACACCCCGACCGTCTGGATTCAATTTTTTCACAGTTTCTGACGGATTACAGCCTGGCGCGGCCGAGGGGCATAACCGATGAAAGTCTGCGTATTGGCCAGTAGCAGTTCGGGCAATTGCATTTTTGCCGGGTCGGCGACTACCCGGATTCTTATTGATGGGGGCCTCACCCTGCGCGAAACCGTCCGCCGCCTGGAGCTGATCGGGGAAACGCTTGGCGCCATCCAGGGCATCTGCCTGACCCACGAGCATAGCGACCATACCGCCGGGCTGGCTAACTTGCAGGGGACCTCCGGCATTCCGCTCTACGCCAATGCCGGCACAATTGAAGCCATCCGCCAAGACGAAACTTTGCGCAACTTGAAATGGCAGGTCTTCACCACCGGCGCGGCCTTTTCAATCGGCGACCTGGCCATTACCCCATTTTCCGTTTCGCACGACGCTTATGAGCCGGTGGGCTTTGTGGTGACGGCCGATTCGGTCCGTCTGGGAATCGTCACGGATATCGGCGTCAGCACGCACCTGGTCCAGGAACGCCTGCGGAGCTGCCAGGTTCTGCTGATTGAATCCAACCATGATGAGCGGCTGTTGACCGACGCCCAGCGGCCGTGGCATCTTAAGCAGCGCATTGCCGGCCGGCAGGGGCATCTTTCCAACCGCCACGCCGCGGAACTGATCGGGACAATCGCCAGCGCCGACCTGAAGAAAGTTTTCTTATGCCATCTGAGCCAGGACTGCAACCGGCCGGAGCTGGCGCTCAAGCTGGTCCGCGAGGCCCTGCGCCAACGCCGCTGCGATCATGTCCAGGTCAGCCTGACCTACCCCCACCAGAACAGCATGGTCTGGTCAGATGAAGAATTGGCGCCTTGTAAAAACGGCCAAACAAACTAATAGACGCCGGGATAGTTTTTATGTTACAAACCGACCCGCTCAATTAAACCAGGTCCAGACCGAGTCAGGCCATTATGGGACAATTGGACGGCAAAACTGCGTTGGTGACCGGCGCGGCGCGCGGGATTGGGCGCGCGATTGCCGAGAAACTCTCCGACGCGGGCGCTGACCTGGTAGTGTGCGACCTGAAGCAGGATTGGCTCGCCGAAACCGCCCAGGCCGTCACGGGCAAAGGCCGCAAGGCCTTGACCCTGGCCACGGATGTCAGCCAGGCGCAGAGTGTTCAACTTGCGGTGGATGAAACCTTGAAAGCCTTCGGGAAGCTGGATATCCTGGTCAACAACGCCGGCATCACCCGCGACGCTCTCCTGGTGCGGATGGCCGAGGAGGATTTCGACCAGGTCCTGGCGGTCAACCTGAAGGGCACTTTTTTGTTTACAAAGGCCGTGGCCCGGGGCATGATGAAACAGAAATCCGGGACTATCATTAATGTGGCTTCCATTATCGGCTTGATCGGCAATGCCGGGCAGTGTAATTATGCCGCCTCCAAGGGAGGAGTAATTGCGCTGACCAAGTCGGCGGCGCGCGAGCTGGCCGCGCGCAATATCCGGGTTAATGCCGTGGCGCCGGGCTTCATTGAGACCAGGATGACCGCCGAATTGCCGGAAGCGTTGCGCAATAAAATGTTAGCGACCATTCCGCTGGCGCGGTTTGGCTTGCCGGAGGACGTGGCCAACGTAGTGTTGTTCCTGGCAAGCGACGCGTCCGCCTACCTGACCGGCCAGGTGCTGTGCGTCAGCGGCGGCATGGTGATGTAACATAACCGGTCAGTTATTGGGGGGTATGTTGTGATCTTCAATGCTGTCATTCCCGCGAAAGCGGGAATCCAGCATTGATCTTTCTGGATTCCCGATCAGGTCGGGAATGACAATCAGCCCCCAATAACTGACCCATTACGATGTAACAACAAGGCAGGAGGTTAAAGCAATGGCACTCGAAGAAAAAGTTCGCGACATTATCGTGGAACAGTTGGGCGTTAACCCGGAACAGGTGACGGCGGAAGCGTCGTTCATCGAGGACCTGGGCGCCGACAGCCTGGACACCGTTGAACTGGTCATGGCGTTCGAAGAGGAGTTCGGCGCCGAAATTCCATTCCGGATGAAGAAGCCGAAAAGCTGACTACCGTCGGCGCCGTGGTGAATTATCTTAAGGAAAAAGGATTCGGCGAATAACGGGTCATGAATTTGAAGGCCGGGGAACCGCGAGGAGCGCCTCGGCCTTTTTTCTACCAGGGCGGCCAACGCCGGATAATTACCAACATGCGCTCAGTCGTAATCACGGGAATCGGGGTCGTCACCCCCCTGGGCTGCGATCTCAAACGCTTCTGGGAGCGCAACGTGGCGGGCGCTTCCGGCGTCCGCCGAGTGACGCAGTTTGACATCTCGCCCTATCCTTCCCAGATTGCCGGCGAGGTCGTCGAATTCAATCCGGACGCTTTTTTGAGCAAGAAGGACCGTCGGCGCGCGGATCTTTACTGCCAGTATGCTCTGGCCGCCGCCAAAATGGCGGTTAAGGATGCCGCTCTGGAGCCGGCCAAAGAAGATTCCCTGCGAGTGGGCGTGGTGGTGGCTTCCGGTATCGGGGGACTGCAGTCGCTCCAGGCTCAGCACAAAACGCTGCTGGAAAAAGGGCCGGACCGTTGCAGTCCCTTCATGATTCCGCAAATGATCTGCAATATGGCCGCCGGCTTGATTGCCATCGAATTCCAGTTTAAGGGCCCGAACTATGCCATTGTCTCCGCCTGCGCCTCGGCCAGCCATGCCCTGGGCGATGCCCTGCGCCTCATCCAATGCGGCGACGCCGACGTGATGATTTCCGGCGGGTCGGACGCCAGTATCTGCGCCCTGGGCTTTGCCGGCTTCTGCGCTCTGCGCGCTTTGAGCACGCGCAACCAGGAGCCGGAAAAAGCCAGCCGCCCGTTCGACAAGGACCGCGACGGCTTTGTCATGGGCGAAGGCGCCGGCATCCTGGTGCTCGAGGAATTGGAGCACGCCCGTAAGCGCGGCGCCTCCATTTACTGCGAATTATCCGGCTATGGCGCCACCTGCGACGCGTTTCATGAAACCGCCCCCGACGAGGATGGCGCCGGCGCCGCCGCGGCCATGCAACGGGCCATCCAGGACTCGCGCGCGTCAGCCGAAGACGTGGATTATATCAACGCCCACGGCACGAGCACGGTGCTTAACGACCGCTGCGAAACGCTGGCCATCAAACGGGCCTTGGGCGAGCAGCAGGCCCGCCGGGTTATGATCAGTTCAACCAAGTCCATGACCGGCCATCTGCTGGGCGCCGCCGGCGCCGTGGAAGCCGCCGTCTGCGCTCTGGCGATCAAGCATGGCATCGTGCCGCCGACGATCAATTACACCACGCCCGACCCGGAATGCGACCTGGATTACGTGCCTAACACCGCCCGCGCGAAAAAAATCCGGCTGGCCTTGAGCAATTCGTTGGGCTTCGGCGGCCACAACGCCACGCTGGCTTTCCGGAGCGTCTGAGGCGGGGCAACTCTGCCGTTCTGCCGAACGGCCACTACAACGTCCTGGTGTAGGGGCGGTTCGATCCCGACTCTCCGAGGGGTCGGGAGAGAACCGCAATGCCGATTAAAACCACCATGCCTGCACCCATGAGCAACCCCTCAAAACCCGTTATCTCCCTCCGGCAGGCGCTCATCCTGGCCGTGCTCTTTCTGGGCGGAGCAACCTGGCTGGCCTCGGCCTCGGCCGTGCTGATCATGCAAGGCGCCAGTAGTTTCGGCGGCCCCCTGGGCGCCTACCTCATGGAAGCCGGCGGCGGCAAAGTCATGCGCCGGTGTCTGCTGGTTTTTTCGCTCGTGTTCCTATTGCTCTTCCTCAGGCGCGCGGGCTGGCGCGGCTGGAAGGATTGCGGATTCACCACGACTGATCCGGACTGGTCCTGGCGAGCGTGGCACGTGGGCCTGCGCCATGGCCTGATCCTGGGCATCCTTTCCATGAGCGCCGTGGGAACGCTGACGATCCTGGCTGGAATCCATCACCCGCATGTAACGCTCAGCGCCGCCGAGCTCTTGAAAAAAGTGGTTCTCCTGCTGATCGCGGGCCTGGCGGTGGGATTCTTCGAAGAAACCGTGATGCGCGGCATCTTCTTCCGGGTTTTTGCGCGCGTCTGGCGCGCCTGGCCGGCGGCCGTGTTGTCCAGTGTAGTCTTCGCCGCGGCTCATTTTGGGGAGCCCTCCAGCACGGCCTTCAGCGGAAATTCCTTTTTATCCATAACCCATTCCGTGTTCGTTTCCACCTTCACAAGCCTTTGGCAAATCCCCAGGTTGACGGTGCAGTTCATTAACCTGACGCTCCTGGGCATTGTCCTGTGCGCGTTTGTGATCCGCACCAAAACCATCTGGTTCAGCGTCGGCGCGCATGCGGCCTGGGTCTGGATGATCAAACTGCACGAGTTGTTCACGATCTTCTATCCGGCCGCGCCCCTGGCGGCCTGGCTGGGCAAACGCAACGATTTCATGGATTCGCCCCTGGCCACCATCATACTCTCCGGAGTGCTGGCCTGGATCATGGCGCGCGCGGCGAATAGCGGCCAACTCCTGCGCCGCCACGGCCAAACCTGGCATGTCTTGCCCTCGCAAGGCACTCGTTTTTCGGAATGGCTGGCCTGCCCGCCTGCCCAAGCTCGGCCAGGGAGCCCGGCCAGGGACGTTTTACAGTCCGCTCCCCTACCCGATGTTCGCGTCCTGAAAGCCTATGCCGGCTGCCGCGTAACCGCTTGCGGGGGAATGGTCTGGAAAGAATACTATCCCGTGGCCGGCTGGCGCGGCTGGCGATGGCGTTTCCTGTCCTCGCGCACGCGCCGCGCTTTCCTGATGGGCCGAGAGCTCACCGAACATGGCATTCCCACGCCGACACCTATAGCCTGGGGCTGCCGGCGCC
The DNA here is from genome assembly GCA_016182435.1 of Lentisphaerota bacterium. Next base: position 5,222 of record JACPGN010000223.1, read on the forward strand.
GCTGCGGTCTGCGGCTATCCGACCATGGCATCACCGCCGAGCTGAAGCAAGCTGAAGGGCTGACCGCCTGGCTTGAGCGCCAGGCACGCGATCCCGCGCGCCGCGCGGAGGTCATGCGCGCTTACGGACAACTGGCCGGGCGCTTCCACCGCGCCGGTTTTTCCAACCGCGACCTTAAACACGAGAATGTGCTCTGCGCGCAAGCCGAGCCTGAGCAATTATGGGTCGTGGATCTGGATGGGGTTCGCCGGCGTCTCTGGATTAGCCGTCGCCGCGCAGGGCGTGACCTGCGGCGGGTGGGCTTATCGTTAAGAGCGTTGGGCTGGTGCACCCCGCCGGACGTCGGGGAGTTCTTCGCGGCCTACAACGCCAGCGTGAGTGAGCGCCTGCGGCGCGAAGGTTTCCCGGGATGAAACAGGCCTTCAAGGAGCGGGGCAACTATTATGACACCCGGTGATCCATCCCGACCTCTCCGCGAGTCGGGACGGGGACTACAGCATTTCACGTAGGCCAGAAGGATAAGTAAAATGAGCGCTGATTCAAACGTCAAGAAGCTGACGCTTCGCTGTGACCGCGGGCCAATCTCATTCGGCCTGGTGCTGAGCGGGTCCCTGGTTTCCTGGTCAGCGCCCGCCGCCAGGGATCTCCTCATCGGCAGGTGCTGGGAGGGAATTTACCTCTACCCCACCCGCGGGCTCGATGATGATGAGCTTGCGGCGGAGCCTATTGGGCTCTTCGGTTCGGAGCTCGGCGATGTATACGCCATTCCGGCGGACTGGAACCGGGACGGCCGCGAGGAGATCCTGGCGGCCAACCGCCTCGGCTTCCTCTACCGCCTCGAGCGCACCGGAACGGCTCTGACCTCTCCCTTCCGGATCGAGGGAACGGTGAAGGGAAGCCCGGACAACCTTCCCTTCAACATCGCCTATCATAACCCGGAACATCCGATCCTGAACGACCTGGGCGGGTACATTGATCTGCTCTTCTTCAACTACATCTGCCCCGTGGTCTATCCG
>JACPGN010000218.1 GCA_016182435.1 Lentisphaerota bacterium
AATCGTCGATCGCCGAATCCACCGAGCCGCTTCCAACCTGCAGAAGTAAGCCGCTCAGGACATTGGGGTCAAACCAAAGTTCGGACATTGGGGTCAAACCAAAGTTTAACAGTTAACGGCTTCATGCCGGACGAATCCCCGGGCAGCCTGTCCGCCGTCTTGTCCGCCATAGCCCTCGTGCTTCGTAGCGAAGGCTTACTTCGCAGAGTAGCATTGGCGACGGCGGAAGCTTCTCAGCGAAGGAGGAAGCGTACCTGTGGTGAGCGTAGTCGAACCAGCGAGCCCGTATCCTGATCATCACACAAATCGTTATTCTTTAATCTAAGGGCAGACCCCACGGATTCTGCAAGCTTAATTATTCATTCAAGGGCTGACCCCGGCGCTTCTCAGGCGCGCTGGCTGGTGGCATAGGACATTATATTGACGCCCAGTTTCATGGCGTCTTCCGCCGAGTAACCCATGAGGGTATCGTCATCGAGCGCGTCCCAGCCGATGGCCATGCACCAGCGCGAGATAATGGCCACGGTGCGGCAGTTGATGGTGACCCCGTAAAACAGCGGTTCATCGGAAGTATAGCCGGCGGCGCGCACGCCTTTGCGGTAGGTGACCTGGCCAATATCGTAATAGGCGTGGAAGAGCGGATGGTCGGAGGTCAGGCGCTGGACTTTAGATTCCGGGAAAATCAGGGAAAGCTCTTCCTTGGCCGAATCGAAGAAGGGCTTGGAGCCCATGCCGGTATTTAAAATGATCGTGCCGCCCTTGAGCAGGTATTCGCGCAGGCGCTTGCGTTCCGCCGGCGTCCAACTGAAATGAAAGTGCCCGCTGCGGTAAATTATCGGGTTCTTATCGGGGTCCGTGTTGATCTCGCCGAGCGAGCGGTACTCGCTGGCAAAATTGACGTTGATTTTGCCCTTCATGTCCTTGAGCAGGTTACTCAGATCATTGGGGCGCGAAGCCCAGTCAACCATGCCATACGGCGATTTGAGCTTTACGAACATGACCGGCGGGCTGGGCGGGTTTTTCTTCTCGGAGCGCGACACCGGTTGGACCGGCGGGCCGGGGTAAGGAATTAAGGCTTCGCCGGAGGCTATGTTGGCCGGCGGCGGGGGCGGCGGAGCGGCCTTGATGGGCGAGACAAATCCCGCCTCGTCCGAGCCATCGCCCTGGAAAATTATCTGCGCCGGAAGCTCGGCGATAAACAGCCGCAAGCCGCAAAGCAGAAAAACCAGTGCCCATAACCTGGAATGACGGTTCATTAGTTTAACCCTCCTGGTAGTTCACAGTTCACAGTTCTCAGTTCACAGTTCTCAGTTCTCAACCTCGGAATAGTATGCCAGCTTGAACTATCATAAGCAAGTAGATTCATAGGTCAATGGGCGGAAGGGTCAACTTCGTGCAGCAGTTCAAGGCTGAGCTTGGGGCTGCGGCGATCCTTGTGCTTGAGGACGGCCGGATCCACTACCAGCCGGTTGGGAGCCTCCAGCCCCATGCTTTTGATCCGGCCATTGGCGTAGACGCTGTCGTTAGTGGTAAGCGTCTTGGCCAGCTCCAGGGATAGCGGCTTGGTGATGACCAGCGCAATTTCAAGATCCGAACTGGGCTCAACCGTCAGCAGCGTTATGGCGCCCGGGCCCGACTGATCTTTACGGATGCTGGTCACCCGCAAATAGCGGAAGGTATGCAGCAGACCCACGGCCTGGCGCTGAATGGCCTGGCGGCCAGAGGCGTTAGTAGCGCTCCAGGCCAGGGCCAATTCATTGCCGTTGCGCACCGGCTCGGCCTGAGCGGTAAGAGAGAGTCCGAAATACAGACTGACAATCAAAGGAACGCTGATGCTCAGCGCGTTCTGCACAAGGCTCTCCTCAAGCCGAAAGCGTTCTTGACCGGAGTGTTCAGCCAGCTACGATATAACCACGTATTGCTGTGCTTGGCAAGCTATGTTATAGAAAATCAACGACCATGCCGGCCTGGAATGAATTGACCATCCATGAAGTCCTTGAGCGCCTCGACCAAGGCGACCTCACCAGCCGGGAACTGATCGTTACACTCCTGCAGGTGATCCGCGCGCGCGACAAGCAAATTCGGGGCTACTTGGAGATAGACGAAGCCGATGCCCTCCGGCAGGCTGAAACCGCCGATCAGCTCCGCAAAAAAGGGCAAAAAGGAAAACTGCTGGGAGTGCCGATTGCGATCAAGGACGTGCTCAACGTTGAGGGCCAGCCGTGCCGCTGTGCTTCGCGTATTCTGGAAGGCTATCGCGCGCCCTATGACGCCACGGCCATTGCCCGGCTGCGCGCCGAAGGCGCGCTCTTCGTGGGCCGCGCCAATATGGACGAGTTCGCCATGGGGTCCACCACCGAAAATTCGGCGTTTCAGTGTACGCGCAATCCCTGGGACCTGGAACGGGTGCCCGGCGGTTCGAGCGGCGGGTCAGCCGCAGTCGTCGCCGCCGATGAAGCCTTGGCGGCGCTGGGCAGCGATACGGGCGGATCCGTGCGCCTGCCCGCCGCGTTTTGCGGTTGCGTGGGGCTTAAACCAACTTATGGCCGGGTTTCGCGTTATGGGCTCACCGCGTTCGCT
>JACPGN010000219.1 GCA_016182435.1 Lentisphaerota bacterium
CGCCGATGCCACAGTCATTTCCAATAACGGTGATGTGTAACCTATTTTTGTCAAGGGCCTTTAATCTGCGACCGTTATGGGTCAGTTATTGGGGGGTGATTGTCATTCCCGACCTGATCGGGAATCCAGAAAAATCAATGCTGGATTCCCGCTTTCGCGGGAATGACAGCATGAAAATTCACAATCACCCCCCGATAACTGACCCATTACCCGCGACTGACCTGCACCCCAAGGCTGGAGGAAGTTTTTTCAGGAGTCCAGCGGTCACTGGACCAGGATGGTCACCGAGGAATAGTACAGGCTGCTATAAGAGACTTGGCCGTCGGGTATGGTATCCACCCCAAAGTAAACGACATAGGTTCCTTCCGCCAGACCAGCTATGTTCAGAATCTCGTAATTCGGCAGGTCGAGCAGCTCGCCGCGGAAAGTCACCCCGACTCCCGGCCGCCAGCCCAGGCCACTGACATAGTCGTAGTAATACCAGCCGCCCGGCGCCTGGGCCACAACCCACCAGTCCGCTTGCTGGCCGGCCTGGCCGCCGGCGGCCAAGGCCACTTCAAGGCGCAGCGCGTCAGAACGGCCGAGGATCACCGTACCGGTGGCGCCATTGGCCAGGATGGTTGGCGCGGGGTTGGCCGTGGCATTGTATTCATACGCCCCAATGTCAATACGTCCATCCACGACGCGCTGATTGCCCGCGTAGTCCGTCTCATCACCGGCGGCGGTGAAAGCCGGATCGCCGGCGTTAATAACCGGGCTGGCGGCCGTCACGCTGAAATTCGTGGCGGCCTCAGCGCTGAACGCCGGATCGGCAAAAACCGAATGCGCGTCCTGCGTGGTGGCGGAACGGTAGCTTTCATAGCCGGCGTAATCCGCTCCGTTCCAACTGAAGGCCACCGCCCCGGCGCCGGCTTCGCTGAACCACAGGTTGTAGTCCAGACCATTCGCCTGATTGCCGCCCTGTGAATTGAGCAGCAGGTTCTGCGCGCCGCAGTAAAAGATGTTGTTTTCCACCACATTACTGGAAGCCCATTGAATCCAAAGTTCGCCGTTGCCGGTTTGCAGGGTGTCATTCTTGTAGCACACGTTGTTGTTGAAGCGGCACTGGCTGACGCGGCCACGGGAAGCATCATAGCCGCCAAAGGCCAGGCCGGCTTTGTCATTGTTAAAAATCAGGTTGGCGCGCACGACCACCCCGGTCACGACCACGCCGCTATTTTCGGCGCCGACCTCCAGGCCTACATCGCACTCGTAGACGCAGTTCCGCTCGACCACAATGTTCCGGCCACCATCCACGTAGATACCCGCGGCATAGCCGTCTTCATAGCTTGAGCGGGCGCGATAGACGCGATTAAGCCGGCACACGCCGTTGCGACACTCGCCATAGGGGCTGATATCCGTCTCGCCGCCAATCAGGTCAATACCGATGTTATTCACGTCGTGCACGGTGTTTAAGGCGACCTCGAATCCGGAAATATTGCCGTTCAGCGCAATGGCCTCGCTGGGCGCCGGGTCGCAGTCATAGACCTGATTGCCGCGAATCGTGATATTGGTGGCCGGCGTGCTCGCCGTGCCGTAGACCGTGATGGCCATCGCGCTTGCGCCGCGCAGGTCATGAATCACATTGCTGAGGATTTCAATATTCTGGCAGGCGCCCAGCAGGCGAATGCCCGAGCCATCGGTGAGACCAGTGCTATTCTGAATTTCCAATCCCATGATGCGCAGGTAACTTTTACCATCAATCAGGATCATGATTTGTCCTGACCTTCCCTGCCCATCCAACCTGGGGTTTTCGCCCGGATAAGCGCGGAGCGTAATCGAACCGCTGTCCGCGTTGCCGCTGCGCGGAAACGAGATCTGTTCGTAATAGACGCCGCCGCGCACGATCACGGAGTCCCCCGGCTGGGCCGCATCCAGCGCCGTCTGGATACGCTCGCCGGGGTTGACGGTAATGTCCGCGGCATACGCGCTGAAAGCCAACGCCGTCAAACACGCCGTCCGCAAGAGAAACCTGAGATGTTCCCTGATCATTCGTAAAACCAGCGCAACGGCACGATCTTGAGCCGGATGTTCGCATCAGCGCCCTTATTGATGCGCGGCTGATAATAATAAGCGATCAGCGCCTCGTCGCCGCGGAACAGCGCGGAAGCATACGCCGCGGCGCCGCCCGGCACGACTTCCAGGTCGCGGATGTGGCTCCAGGTGGCGCCATCATCCGCGGAA
>JACPGN010000220.1 GCA_016182435.1 Lentisphaerota bacterium
ATTCCGCCCGGCAATATCCTGGTTGCCCGCAACATTTGTGTCGGCGGCCAGTGGACCGAGATCTACTGGGGCGCGACGCCGGACATGATCACGTTCGAGGCCAACCTGGTGAACGGCGACCCGCAGTTCGTGGACCCGGCCAATGGCAACTTTGAGCTGAAGGAAACATCGCCGGCGTTTAAGCTCGGGTTCCAGAGAATTCCCGTAGAGAAGATCGGGCTGGTGAGAAATGCGCGGCAAGCCGCCGGCGTAGTTACCAGAGAACCAGGAACGAATAACGGATAACCGGCAAGTCCTCAATGCCCTCAGGGCTCCAGGAAGCTGGCGGAGTAGTTGGGGGCTTCCTTGATGATTTTCACGTCGTGGACGTGGGCCTCGCGGACGCTGGCCGGCGAAACGCGGACGAAGCCGGCGCGCTGCTGAAGTTCAGGAACGGTGCGGCAGCCGCAATAACCTAACGCCGCCTTCAGCCCGCCGCAGAACTGCCCAAGCACTTTCTCTAAGCTGCCGGAGAACGGCACAATGCCTTCCACGCCCTGGGGCACCAGCTCATCCTCGCGGGCATCGCTCTGGCCATAACGCTCGCGGCTACCCAGGGCGGTCTTCATCGCGCCCAGACTGCCCATCCCGCGGTAGACCACGTATTGACGGCCCTGGTGGATGATTTTCTCGCCCGGGCTTTCGTTGGTGCCCGCCAGCACCGAGCCCATCATGACCGTGTCCGCGCCGGCGGCAATGGCTTTGGGCACGTCGCCCGAATAGCGGATGCCGCCATCGGCAATGACCGGGATTTCTCCGCGCAGGGCCTGGGCGCATTCGTAAATGGCGGAAACCTGCGGGACACCGACGCCGACTACCACGCGCGTCGTGCAAATTGAACCGGGGCCGATGCCCACTTTCACGGCGTCGGCGCCGGCCTTGCGCAGCGCCAGCGCGGCCTCGCCGGTGGCGATATTGCCCGCCACCACGTCAATTTCCGGGAAACGGCGCTTGACCCATTGGCACATGGCGATGACGCCCTGGCTGTGGCCGTGGGCCGTGTCAATCACCAGCACGTCCACGTCCTTGGCCGCGAGCGCTTCGACGCGTTCCTGGTCGTTGGGTCCTATGGCGGCGCCCACGCGCAGGCGATGGCGGGCGTCGCGGTTGAAGAGCGGCTGCGCATTTTCGATCAGCATGCTGACATCGGTGAAGCTGTAAAGGCCGACCAAGCGGCCGTTTTCCACCAGCGGCAGCTTGCCGATCTTGTTGCGCTTCATGATGGCGTAGGCTTCCTCCAGGGAGGTCTGCGGCGGAGCGGTGATAACGGCCGTGGTCATGATCTCGGCCACGCGCGCTTTATCGTCATGGGCGAACTTCATATCCGCCCCCGTCAGGATGCCCACGACGGAATCGTTTTCGTCCAGGATCGGGAAGCCCGAGAAATTGTAGCCCTTTTCGCCCTTGCGCGCCTTGACCTGCTCGAGCGTGTCGCCAGAGCGGAAAGTGATCGGATTGCGGATCAGCCCGTGCAGGTGATGCTTGACGGCATCCACCGCGCGGCTTTGCCGGGGAATATCCTGATTCTTATGAATGATGCCGATGCCGCCCAGCATGGCCATGGCAATGGCCATCCGGCTTTCCGTCACGGTATCCATCGCGGCGCTGACAAAGGGGATATTAACGCTGATGCGGGTAGTAAGCCGGCTGCTGATATCGGCCTCCTTGGGCAGGAAGTCGGCATAGCGCGGAATCAGCGAAACGTCGTCAAACGTAATGCCGCTGCCCGCCGTCGCCATAAACGCGGCCATTGGACGCTCTGATTTCACTGCTTAGAATCTCCTTATTTATGAGAGTGTAGAGTTCTGCAAAATTATTAATTTTCTGTAGCCGGCGTCGCTGACGCCGGAAAATCCGCGGTCAACGACCGCGGCTACAGATAGCAACAGCCTTTCCAGGCAATTTCTGCAAGAGTCTTATGAGAGTAGTGTTAGCGCAGCCCTCCCTCATTTCACCGGGGCATCCAATACTTTTCTAATGCAACTGGTCAGGCTTTCCGGACCGAACGGTTTGGGCAGAAACGCCGTGTTGACGTCCAGCGCGCTGATTTGGGCGGCAGCCTGACTGGCATAGCCCGACATATACAGCGTTTTCAAGGCGGGCCGCTTCCGGCGTAACAGCCGCACCAGCTCATTCCCATTGAGGTCGGGCATGATAACATCGGTGAGCACCATGTCAATTGCCTTGGCGTGCCCGTCGCTGAGCGCCAGCGCCTCGCGCGGACTGGTGGTGGCAATGACGTGATAGCCTAATTCGGTCAGGACCTTGCGGATCATGGTGACGATATTGGCGTCGTCATCAACCGCCAGGATCGTTTCGTGGCCGCGCAAGAGGGCGGCTTTTGGCCGGGCGGGAGCACCGGGCTCGGCGGCTTCAGCCGATTCCGGGAAAAAAACCTTGAAAGTTGTGCCGCGCCCGACTTCCGAATACACCGTTATGTCGCCGCCAAACTGCTTGACAATGCCATAGGTCGTGGTCAGTCCCAGACCAGTGCCTTTGCCTTTGGCCTTGGTCGTGAAAAACGGTTCGAAGAGGTGTTCCAACACCTCGGAGGTCATCCCGCAACCAGTGTCGCTCATTTCTAATATGGCATAATGGCCGGGCGCCAGACTCGGATGGGTAACACAGAAGTTTTGCTCGAGGCTCCGCCGGTGGGTTTCAATTCCGAACTCCCCGCCGTTGGGCATCGCCGTTGGGCATTGCGTCGCGGGCATTCATGACTATGTTGATGATCACTTGCTCTAAGCGCGACACATCGGCCTTGATGTTGCTAAGGTTCGCATCCAGACGCATGGTCAACTTGATCTTTTCGCCCAGAGTGTGTCGGAGTAATTCTTCCATATTCCGGATTACGCTGTTCAGGCTCACGCTCCGGGTTTCGATGGATTCATCGCGGCTGAAGTCCAGCAGTTGGCGCGTGAGGGCCGCGGCCCGCTCGGCCGCGGAAATAATTTCCTGAATTTCCTTGCGCTGGGGATCGTCCGGTTTGGTCGTTTTCAAGAGGAGCGCGCTGTAGCCCAGAACGGAAGTCAGCATGTTATTGAAATCGTGAGCAATGCCGCCCGCCAGTCGGCCAAGGGCCTCCATCTTGCAAGTTTGATGCTGGTTGGCTTCGGCTTTCTTGAGGGCTTCCTGGGTGGCGCGCTCCGCGGTGATGTCGCGGACAATCAGCACGGCGCCGCTAACGGCTTCGTGCTCGTCCTTGAGCGGGAAGGCTGAGACCGTGAAATAGCCTTTCAGGCGCGGTAGTTCGATGGCCGGAATTATGAAGGGCGCCGCTTCCACGGCGTGGGATACCGTCGCTCCTTGCTTCGCCTCAGCGGCCGCTCCAAAGATCGCGCGATGATCCCGCCCAACCAGGTTGCCATAAAGGGGCGCCAACCACTGGGTCATCGCGTGGTTGGCCCGCAGAATGCGGCCGGAGCGGTCCAGCAGGCACATGTAATCGGCGATGGCGTCGAACGAGCGTTCCCATTGTCCCTGGGAGGCAACCAAAGCCCGGGCCACCGTCTGATAGACCGAGACATCCCGAAAATGCAAGATGACCACCGGCAGTCCGTCGAGAGCGCTATGCGCGACCAGCGTGATCTGGAAAGGAATTGCCCGGCCCTGGCCGCTGAGCAAGGCGCCATCCACGCTGGTCCATTCGGCGCTGGTCAGCTTGTTGAGGTTATGCGTCCATTGCTCGCGACCGTCGGCGGGAATGAAATCGGTTATTTTTTTGCCGACGAAAGCGGCGCGGGATAGCCCGCCAAAAGTTTGAAAAGTTTCGTTGGCCTCGCGGATGACGCCCGCGCGATCCAGAATGATGATCATATCCGGCGAGTGATTGAACACGTCGCGGAGCCACTTGCCCGGCTGCGCCGCGGCGTCCTTGGCCGAGTTCCCTTGATGATCGGGCGAATTCATGGTCTGCTCATAAGCATTGAGTTATCTGTCATGCCGTGGTAGATTACCGCGCTGAAGGACTGGAGTAAAGGGAAATAGCTTAGTGCGAGAGAGAGATGTCCGTGGCAATTAAACCGGCATGGAAAATAAGCCTTGTGGCGGCCCTTGGCCTGATGAGCGCGCCGGCCTGGGTCGCGGCCCAGGTGGCCCTCAGCCTGACGCTGCCCTCGGCCAAAGCGCTCCTTTACGAGGATGTCATGGCCATGGTGGTTATTGAGAACAATAGCGGTCAAATGCTGGACATTGAAGCGCGGCCTGCCCGCATCGCTACGCGAAGCGTTGCGGGCGGGCCAGGGCAGGAGCGTTTCTGGTTAGAGGTCGAACGCGCCGATGGCCACATTATTCCGCGGCGTGACGATGCGCCAGTGCTGCCGGCGGCGAAGATCATGCCCGGCGAAGCGCGCGCGTTCGAACTCAACGTGCCCCGCCTGTTTGCCATTCGCCGTGATGGGCTATATAAAATCCGCGCCGGAGTGGAGATCAACGGCGCGCGCTTTGCCTCGCCGGAGCGAACTCTAGAAATAGTCAACGGCTTCGAACTTAAGCGCCTGACCGCCGGCGTCCCCGGCGTCCCCGGTGCCCTGCGCACTTATATCCTCTCTTATTTTCATAAGGACAGGGTCGAAGATATTTATTTGCGGATTGAAGACGCTGACCGGACGGTCTATGGCTTGTTCAACCTGGGCCGCATCGTGCGGGTGCGGGATCCTGAGCTCAAGGTGGATGAAGCCGGCAACGCGCATGTGCTGTTTCAAACTGCCGGCCTGGCGTTTGTGCATGCGGCTTTTACGCCGTTTGCCGTGCAGTTGTTCAGCAAAAACTACGCTGGCCGCCGCGGTCAAGCCAGCCTGACGCTTCAGCCCAATGGCCAGATCGCCGTCCTGGATGGAGTCGAAATCGCGTCGGGAGAAACTCCCGCGAAAGACAAAACGGATCTCGAAAAGACCAAAAAGAAAGCCCTCTCCGGCGGAGAGCTTGGTCCTTTGCTGCAGCCCGCGCCGGAAAAGTAAGGTTCGCGGGTTTTTAAGTTAAGGCCAGAGGCCTTTTTTATCTTTGGAGGGCGGACTTCCACGTCCGCCGACGGGTTTTGTGGGAGCCTCACATGCCCCCGATGACCAATCGCTAGGGTGAAGCCAGGAGTAGAGCGATGACCAACCGTGAGCGCGTTTTGGCAACGCTCCGCCACCAACAGCCGGACCGTATTCCCTACCACGTCTCCTTTACCCAGCAAGCCCGGGCGCGATTCCAGGCTTATGCGGGCGCCGATGGCCTCAAATCTCTGCAGAATTGCATGGCGATGTATGAACTGGAGCCGGCTAACGCTTGGGCGGCTCCGGCGCCGGATATCTGGGAGGACCAGTTTGGTGTCCAGTGGAACCGCGCGGTGGACAAGGATATTGGCGTGGTCTGTAATAATTGCGTGACGCCGGAAAATGTCCGCACTTATCGTTTTCCGGACCCTGACGATCCCTCGCGCTATTCCGCGCTCAGGGATGCCTTGGCCGCCGGCCAGGACAAAAATTTCGTTGTTGGCTGTATCGGGTTCAGCCTGTTCGAGCGGGCCTGGACCCTCGCCGGCATGGAAAATGTCCTCGGGGCCATGCTCATGGATCCGGATTTTGTCAATACGCTACTGGACCGGATCCTCGAGTATAATTTGCGCGTGATTACCAATGCCTGCCGGCTGGAAATTGACGCCATGTATTTCGGCGATGACTGGGGCCAGCAGACCGGCCTGATCATGGGCCCGCAACTGTGGCGCAAGTTTATTTATCCGCGGGTCGCCCGGATGTACCAGGCCGTCAAGGCGCAGGGCAAGTTTGTCTGCATTCATTCCTGCGGCAAGGTCCAGGAACTATTTCCCGCTTTGATCGAAGCCGGCCTGGACATCTTCAATCCATTCCAGCCGGAGGTGATGGATCCCTTTACGATGAAGAAGCAATTTGGCCGGAACTTGGCTTTTTTTGGCGGGATCAGCACCCAGCGCCTGTTGCCGTTCGGCACGGTGGCGCAGGTAAAAAAGGAAGTGCGCGAGCTGTTGAAGGTTGTCGGCCAGGAAGGCGGCTACATTGCCGCGCCGGCGCACAGTATTCCCGGCGACGCCAAGCCCGAAAATATCGCCGCCCTGCTGGACGTCCTGCAAAACCAGTAAGGCGCGCCCCGGCTTCGCTCAAGGAGCTATGCCGGGCGGTCCGTTTCTTTCCGAGCGCCGAGGGTAGGCGCGAGGAAAGGCCACGTTTTTCCGCCTTAGCGGATCCGCGCAGGTGGAAATCGTGGCCCCGAAGGGCAAGCGGTTCGGGAGAACCACGCAGCAATCCACGCGCCCCGCGCGGGGCGCGACAGGGCAACGTGGACAGAAGCAACGAAATTAACCCAGTTTCAATCCACGCGCCCCGCGCGGGGCGCGACCACTAAGGCCGCAGGAGGGTGCGCCCTTCCTGAACAGTTTCAATCCACGCGCCCCGCGCGGGGCGCGACCAGTCCGTTTGTCGTGGGGAAGCACGGGACCGCGTTTCAATCCACGCGCCCCGCGCGGGGCGCGACGCGGCTACCCCACTTACCCCCGTTCGCTTGGCTGCGTTTCAATCCACGCGCCCCGCGCGGGGCGCGACCATTTTACCTACGGGA
>JACPGN010000221.1 GCA_016182435.1 Lentisphaerota bacterium
AGTTTCAGAGGCCGATGGTTCATAATGCTCTTTAAAAACGCGCTGGTCGCGGAGAGTGTTTGCGAAGGCAATCATATAGCCCCAGACCACGGGGTCAAGCCCACATCCTGAGTGGCTAATGAAAAAAATCATTGATTTGGAGGAAAGCGGATAATACTATCTTTGGCGCAATTATTCCCCTACGGTGGCTGTCAAGGCGAGATAGCTCAGTTGGTAGAGCAGCGGACTGCCAGCCGGAGGCTGGTCCGCCTCTGGCGGATCATGCCTTAGGCAGACCCGCCTGTGGCGGGAAAATCCGCAAGTATTTTAATTGATTTGTTTGATCAAGGCGAGATAGCTCAGTTGGTAGAGCAGCGGACTGCCAGCCGGAGGCTGGTCCGCCTCTGGCGGAAAAATCCGCAAGTATTTTAATTGATTTGTTTGATCAAGGCGAGATAGCTCAGTTGGTAGAGCAGCGGACTGAAAATCCGCGTGTCGTCGGTTCGATTCCGACTCTCGCCACCTTTCTTATGTTCTATTTTTACGTTTTAAAAAGTCAAAGAACGGGTCTTTTGTACAAAGGTCATGCGCAGGACCTTGATGCGCGTCTCAAACAACACAATTCCGGAAAGACGCGATCAACAAAGAATGGCATTCCCTGGCGATTAATATATCGCGAATTATTTGAGACCCGTGAAGAAGCAATTGCTCGTGAGCGTTATTTTAAATCGCTTGAAGGCGGCAAAGAACTGAAGCCTTTGCTTTCCTGAAAATCCGCGTGTCGTCGGTTCGCCTGCCCGAGCCGACGCTCAGGTCGGCCAGGGATTCCGACTCTCGCCACCTTTTTAAAAATGGTTGTAACTACTCACCACGGATTGCACGGATTACACTGATATGGGGAACTTGGTTAATAATATCCGTGCCATCAGTGTAATCCGTGGTAGAAGACGCTGCTCTGCGAAGCCGCTACGCAGGGCATAGGAGAGCTTTGTTCGGTTTGAGTGAGTGCAGGCACCTGAGTAGTCACAAATGGTTTTCAGCTCCCATCTGTTCCTGTTTTATTTCCTGCCCGGCGCGCTGCTGGTCTATTATCTCATGCCGCGCCGGGGGAAACACGCCCTGCTGACCCTGCTGAGCTATGTTTTTTACGGCTGGGCCAATCCGCTCTTTACCGTGCTGATGCTGGCCTCGACCGCTATTGACTACTTTTGCGGGCTGATTATCGCGAATAACTCCTTGGGCTGGCGCCCGGAGGCCCCGGCGCTTGCCGCCGGCGCCGAGCGCAGCCGGCTCCAGAAAACAACGCTCGTTATCAGCATCTGCTCAAACCTGAGCCTGCTGGGCTTCTTCAAGTATTTCAATTTCGCCGTGGATAATCTCAACGCCCTGGCGCAGGCGCTGGGCTTTCCCGGACTGGAGCTGGCCCTGCGCGTGACGCTCCCGCTGGGCATCAGTTTTTACACGTTCCAGTCCATGAGTTACACCATTGATGTCTATCGCGGCCAGGCACGGGCCTTGCGCAATTTCACCGATTTTGCCTGCTACGTCTCCATGTTTCCCCAACTGGTGGCCGGGCCGATCATCCGCTTTGCCGAGGTGGCCGATCAGTTGCAGTCCCGCATTTACACGGCGCAGAAATTTGCGCGCGGGGTGGCGCTCATTAGTTTGGGCCTGGCCAAAAAAATCCTTTTGGCCAATCCCTGCGGCAAGATCGTAGAAGTGGCCTTTCAGGCCGATACCCTCGGGGTGCTGGACGCCTGGTACGGCATCGCGGCCTATGCTTTCCAGATTTATTTTGATTTCAGCGCCTATTCCGATATGGCCATCGGCCTGGGGCTCATGCTGGGCTTCGTGTTCCCCAAAAATTTCAATTCGCCCTATCGCGCTGAATCCATCACCGAGTTCTGGCGCCGCTGGCACATCTCGCTCTCCTCCTGGCTGCGGGATTATCTCTATCTCCCCCTGGGCGGCAACCGCAAAGGGCCGGTGCGCACCTATATTAACCTGGCGCTGGTCATGTTGCTGGGCGGGTTGTGGCACGGGGCTTCCTGGAATTTTGTGATCTGGGGCGGAATCCATGGGGCGGCGCTGGGCCTTGAGCGGCTCTTGGGAAAAAAAGCCATTTATCAGGGCCTGCCGCGTCCCCTGCGCGTGGCGCTCACCTTTCTCATAGTGCTGGTGGCTTGGGTATTTTTCCGGGCGAGCGATCTACCCAGCGCCATTCAGTACCTCGGTCACATGCTGGGCTTTGGCGCCGTCGCCGCCAACGCCGCGCTGCTGGGCGGCGTCCTCTATCAGCCTTATTACCTGGGCGTGTTTTTCTGCGCGGCGGCGGTTACTTTCCTCGCGCCGCAGACTTGGGACTTTACCCGCACTATAACGGGCGCCAAGGCGGCGCTCATCCTGATTCTATTGCTCCTGGCCCTGGCCGTGCTGGCCACCCAGGCCTATAACCCGTTCATTTATTTCATCTTTTAAAGAGGTTCTATGGTTCATGGTTCACAGTTCACGGTTAAGATGTCTCCGAACAGGCTCGGCGCGTGCGCTGCCATTCGCGGATTCATCAACTACCTTAAGAAATACACCACGCGAACCGTCAAACTATCAACCGTGAACCGTGAACTGTGAACTATTGAACATCTGAACCTCCAAACCATGCCCCCTGCATCCCCATACCTGAACCGCGAAGAACAAGCCCTGCGGGAAGTTGGCCAGACAACTGTCCGGCCCGTGGTGGCCTGGATCCTGACCGCGGCATTTCTGATTTCCATTTACGTTCCCGCGCTCATTCAACACTCCCACGACGTACGCAGCCACTTGGCCGGAGCGCGGAGCTCCATGTGGCCGCAGTGTTATGACATAGTCCGCCGGGCGCCCGCGGTGTTCGCCACTTTTACCAAGACCCCAGGTTTGCCGCCGGCGCGGGTCTTTGCCGCCAACCGTCAATTGCTCAAGGACATGCGCTCCTTTGAAGATGCGCTGGAGGATGAGTCCATTGTCGGCCAGAAAATACGGCCCGCCATCCAATATGCCCTGGCGCGCTGGCTGGGCAGCGGCAACGAAAAAGCCTATTGCGGCCGCTACCCGTGGCTGTTTTACCGCGCCGATGTGGATTATCTGACCGGCCCTGGATTCTTAAACCCCGTTCAACTTGCGCGCCGCGCCGC
>JACPGN010000226.1 GCA_016182435.1 Lentisphaerota bacterium
TATGGAAAATTCTGGCGGAGCCTTACGTTATGTTGGGCTCCGACGCCTCGGTGCGCGCGATCTCCGGACCGCTCAACCGTGACTTTCCGCATCCGCGCGCCTATGGCGCTTTTACGCGGTTTCTGCGCGCGGCCCTGGATGGCCGAACCATAGCGTTGCCGGAGGCTATCCGCAAAATGACCAGCCTGCCGGCGGACCATTTTCGGCTAAGCGGGCGGGGTAGGGTGACGGCGGGCAATTATGCCGACCTGGTTGTTTTTGATCCCGACGCCATAGCTGAGCGCGCCACCTTTGCCGAACCTCACGCCTTGGCGCAGGGGATCGAATGCGTAATGGTCAACGGCGTCCTGACTCTGGATGCGAATGGTCTGACGGGCCAGCGTGCCGGGAGGATCCTTTAAGGCGGCCTGCCCGCAGTAGCCCTGAGCGAAGTCGAAGGGGCGAAGGCGGGATGACGGACGACAGACGACGGATGGCGGACGAAGCAAACATCCAACCCCGCGGGGTGCCTGATTTTGATGTTGCAAATTCACCACGGCATGGGTAAATTATCACCATGTTCCGTTGTGTCGTCTTTTTTGAATAGCGGCCCTACCAATGGTTTTTCCTTGACCCCCTGCTTTCGTTCGGTCAGGATGCGGAGCGATGCCACGCAATCAATTTAAGGTTTCCATGGAAGCGCTCGTGTCGCTGTGCAAGCGGCGCGGGTTTATCTTTCAAGGCTCCGAAATCTACGAGGGCATCAATGGCTTCTGGGACTATGGCCCCTTAGGTTGCGAGCTCAAGCGCAACATCCGCGAGGCCTGGTGGCGGGACATCGTTCAGCGGCGCGAGAATGTTGTCGGCCTGGAGAGCGCCATCATCATGCACCCCAAGGTCTGGGAAGCCTCAGGCCACGTCGGCGGATTCCAGGATCCCATGCAGACCTGCCAGATATGCAAGCGGCACCTGCGCGCCGATCTGGTCTGGGAGAGCATTCGCGGAAGCGAATGGCTCGCCTCGCTGACTCGCGCCATTGAGGGCGTGCCGGAGACCAATACCGTCGCGGCGACGGGTCCCTCATTGTTGAGGTGGGCGAACGGAGAGGGCAAGCGGCTGGCCCCCGGACTGGCGGTCGTCCGCAATCCGCAGGTGACCCTTTCGTGGCTCGCGGAAAAGGCCGACGCCCAGGGCGTGGTGCGTTTATCGGCCGTGGATCTTGTGCGCCATCTCGCCACGGAGCAGCAGGCGCAGACCGGACTTCTGACGCCTTGTCCGCATTGCGGTGGGCCGCTCACCGAACCGCGGCAGTTCAACCTCATGTTCGAAACCTATGTCGGCGCCGTGCAAAGCGAAGACAACAAGACCTATCTCCGTCCCGAGACCGCCCAGGGAATATTCGTTCAGTTTGACAATATTCTCAACACCTCGCGCCAGAAGATTCCCTTCGGGATCGCCCAGATCGGCAAGGCGTTCCGCAATGAGATCAATCCCCGCAACTACACGTTCCGCTCGCGCGAGTTTGAGCAGATGGAACTGGAGTTTTTCGTCAAACCCGGCACGGACCAGCAATGGCACGACTACTGGGTTGACGAGCGCCTGAAGTGGTATCGCGCCATCGGTTTGCCGGCCGAGAGCCTTCAGAAGTATGTGTATAAAAAGGAAGAACTGGCCCACTACGCCAGCGCCTGCACGGATATCATGTACGATTTCCCCTTCGGTTCCCAGGAAGTGGAGGGTGTTGCGGCCCGCGGCGATTACGACCTGAGCCGCCATGCCCAGTTCAGCGGAAAGTCCCTGGAATACTTTGACCAGGACACCCAGGAGCGATTTGTGCCGCACGTGGTGGAACCGTCCGCGGGCGTGGATCGGATCGCGCTGGCCCTGCTCTGCAACGCGTATCGCGAGGAGTGGATATCGCAGGACGGGAAGGTGACGGAAGCGGAACCCGGCGGCAAGCCGCCGGAGGGCTACGAACCGCGCACGGTCCTGCGCTTCGCGCCCGCCATCGCCCCGATCAAGGTAGCGGTATTCCCGCTCCTGAAAAACAAGCCTGAGCTCGTGGCTAAGGCGCGCGCGGTATTCGAGTTGTTACAAAAGCGCTGGAACTGTTTTTGGGACGTAACCGGCGCCATTGGCCGGCGCTATCGGCGCCAGGACGAGATCGGAACGCCCTATGCGGTCACGATAGACTTTCAGACCCTCAGCGACGATACCGTAACCCTGCGGGATCGCGATTCAATGAAACAAGTCCGCCTGACTATTGCGGCCTTACCGGATCATCTGGCCGCATCGTTGGATTAGTCCCGTGCAGCGCGGGACAGGTCACGCAGGGCGCGGGACAAGGCTGTTCGCCATGGTCGAACAACACAAGATAACGGAATTCATTAAAAAGGATGCCGAGCTGGATCTCAGCCTGCGGCCGAGCAAATTCCGGGATTTTATCGGACAGGAGCGGCTCAAGGAGCGGCTGGAACTGTTCGTGGAGGCGGCCCGCGGCCGTAAGGATGTGTTGGATCACGTCCTGCTCTCCGGCCCGCCGGGCCTGGGCAAGACGACGCTGGCCTATATCCTGGCCGATGCCATGGGCGTCAACCTGCGCGCCTCCTCCGGGCCGGTGATCGAGAAACCGGGCGACCTGGCCGGCCTGCTGACCAGCGCCGAGCGCGGTGACGTCATTTTCATTGATGAAATCCATCGCCTGCAGAAAGCGGTGGAGGAATACCTTTATGCGGCGATGGAGGATTTCGTCATTGACATCATGATTGACCAGGGGCCGCATGCGCGCTCGGTGCGGCTCAATCTGCCCAAGTTCACGCTGATCGGCGCGACGACCCGCAGCGGGCTGTTATCGGCGCCCTTGCGCACGCGCTTCAGCATGAATTGCCGCCTGGATTATTATGCGGCCGGGGAATTGACCGAGATTATCCGGCGCTCGGCCCGGATTCTTGATGTGGCCATTGACCTTCCGGGCGCCCGTGAAATTGCCGAGCGCGCGCGCGGCACGCCGCGCATTGCCAACAACCTCCTGCGCTGGGTGCGCGATTTTGCCCAGGTCAAGGCCAACAATAAAATCGCGCAACCGATCGCCGAAAAGGCCCTGACCATGCTGGACATTGACAAGCACGGGCTCGACGAGATGGATAAGCGCCTGCTGCGGGTGATCGTCGAGAAGTTCGGGGGCGGGCCGGTGGGCATCAGTTCGCTGGCCGTGGCCGTGGGGGAAGAGCCCGACAACCTGGAAGAAGTGTATGAGCCTTATCTGATTCAGGAAGGCTACCTCAAGCGCACGCCGCAAGGGCGCGTGGCCACCGATTTGTGCTACCAGCGCCTGGGTCTCTCCGCCCCTGGCGGGAAACCAAAGGATTTACAGGGGCAATTGCTATAAATTTTTCGCCCGGCGAAAAATTTATTCAGGGTTTGGCCGGCGCGGTGGTTAGGGCGGCGGGGGCGGGCGTGGGCGCCGGCGCCGGTTGGGGCTTGGCCTTGGCCGCCAGGTGCGCGGCGGCTGTCTTGCGTTTAAGCCAGCGTTTGCGCCGCTGCCGTTTTACTCGAGGTCGTAATTGCTGTCCCATAAGTGGCGGGCAATATGGCAGAAAGAAACGCTGGCCGTCAAGCGAAATTATTCAGGCAACTTTCCAGACCGTGAAATTGTTCAACAGTTGCAAGCCCAGCCGCCCGGATTTTTCGGGATGGAACTGGGTGGCTGCCAGGTTGGACCGGGCGACAATCGAAGCGAAGCGGACACCGGCATACTCGGTTTCGCCCAGCACCAAGTCCTGCTCGGGCGGCACCGGGTAATAACTGTGGACAAAATAGAACTCGCTCCCGCTTTCAATCCCCTGCAACAGCGGATGCGGCCGGACAAAGCGAACGCCGTTCCAGCCGATCTGCGGAACTTTATCGGCCCGGTTTGCCGGACGGAACCGTTTGACCGTGCCAGTCAGCAGGCCTAAGAGCGGCGCTTCTCCAGCTTCCTCGGAAGATTCGAAAATAATCTGGGCGCCCAGGCAAATACCGAGGAATGGCGTGCCCCGCTGAACTACCTGACGCAGCACCTCGGCTAAGCCAAGGGCGCGGATGTTACGCATGGCGGCGCCGGCCGAGCCCACGCCGGGAAAGATGACGCGGTCAGCCGCGCGAATCCGTTCGGGGTCCTGGGTGATTGCGGCCGGCGCGCCCAGGTAGTCGAGGGCCAGCTTGACGCTGGTCAGGTTTCCGGCATTGTAGTCCACAATCGCAATCATACAAAAGCTCGCTTACAGGCTTGATCTCTACCTTTGGCTTTGTACGATACCATTCCTTCGGCGGACAATCCAGGCATTTTCATGCCGAAGGCAGATCCGCCTCCGGCGGAAACAGAACTGGCGTAAGGGTAGGGACGGCTCCCCGCTACAGCGCGGGGCAAGCGCCGAGTTTATCCCGCCTTGGCGGGACCGTCCGCGGCGCGTTCGGGCCTACTCCGCCGTAGTAAGCCTACTGGCTACGAAGGCTGGACGAACGCGCCCTACCTGTTGCCACCAGATGGCTGAGGCCTTACAGAACTGGCGGAAGAAAAAGGAGAGTGAACTAATGCAGCAGTACCAGGTCGAAGATCTTGGCGTACAGGCCCGGTCGGATATGTGGATGCAATTTGTCTTGGGCCGGGACCCGCGGACGGGCGCCGAAGTCATGCTGGGTTCCCTTTCCCTGGGCGGTTTCATGCTGATTGATCCGGCCGCCCAAACGAGTTGCCAGGTGCTGCCCGGCCGCTATGTTCCCAACGGCGGCTGGTGGGCCATCGGCCAGGCGCCCGACGGGACCATCTACCAGACGGGTGTATTTGCGCGCAAGCCGCCTTCGCCGCTTTTGCGCTGGAAGGGGCAGGGCGAGAGCTCCGAAGTGGCCGCTGAGTTGCCGGGCGTTTCGTTCTTCAGCTTAGACGTCGCGCCGGACGGCATCGTCTATCTGCCGGAATACGGCCAGAATATTTTGTATGCTTTTCATCCTGACAGCGGAAAAGTTGAGAACATGGGCGATTATTCGCATTTTGGGTCTCACATTCGCAACGTGTACTGCGCCCGCGATGGCTGGGTCTATGTCATTGCCACGGATTATAAACGCTCCGTGGTTGTCGCGCTCGATCCCAAGACGAAGGGAAAAAAGGACCTTGCCGAGTGGGCGGGCAAATCCGCTGCCGGGCTGAGCCTGACGGGCATTACCAAGGATGCCAGCGGCCACGTGCTGGTGCCGCAGAAGCGCTGGGGCTTAGAGCATTGGTTTGAACTGGTAGGTGGAAAGCCCACACCGATAGATCCAAGGGAAGTCCGTTTGGTCAAAACCGAAGCCGGTTATTCTCCACTGGCTTTCAGCGATGGCTCCTACATACTGCCGCCTCGTGATATTTCCGTTGACGTTAGCGTTGTTAAGTCCGATGGCGCGCGCTGTTCTTTCAAGGTAGCTCGCCAGGAAAGTCCGTTGCGCATTTTCAGCGTCCACTCGGGCGGCGGCAAAATCTGGGGCGGCACGTTTATTCCGCTGACGCTCTTTGCCTTCGATCCCGCGACCTCCCGGACGGAATTCTTCGGCAATCCGACCGAGGTGAACGGCGAAATCTACACAATGGCGTTTTCCAGGGACAAGCTTTTCCTGGGCAGCTATCCCCAGGCCGTTCTCACCCGCTACCAGCCGGGA
>JACPGN010000229.1 GCA_016182435.1 Lentisphaerota bacterium
GTGGCTTTCCAACAGCACCGTAAATCTGGGCGAGGTGACTTTGGCCGGGGTGGGTAATGCTACGAACACGCTGCTCTTTACCAACTGGAGTACCAAGCTCACGGCGACCAACGTGTATGTGAACAGCCGGGGCAACATTACTCATGCCCAGTCCCGGACCAACAACGCGCCGTTAAACACCAACCGCGTCTGGATCGTTTGTACTAATCTGGCCATCGCCACCAATGGCAGCATCAATGTGAGCGGCCAGGGCCATTGGGCTCAGCAGGGACCGGGGGCCGCTGTGAATGGCTCAGATACCGTCGGCCCTGGCGCCAGCCATGGCGGTAAAGGCGGCGACACCAGTGGTGGCACCTGGCAATTTGCGGGGCCGATTTATGGTATGACGAACGCGCCTTTCGAGCTTGGCAGCAGCGGCGGGAATGCTATTTCTGCCGGGTGGGGCGGTGGCGCTGGCGGCGGCGCGATCTGGATTGAAGCCGCCACTGTAACGGTGAATGGGACACTCGCGGCCAACGGTTCTAACTCCGCTGGTTTTGCGGGTCCCACTTATTATGGCGGCGGCGGGTCGGGCGGCTCCATCTATATTGGCTGCGGCACCTTTGGCGGGTCAACGAACGGCCTGGTAAGCGCCAATGGCGGCAATGTTTATAGTGGCGATCCCGGCAGCGGAAGACCCGGCGGCGGGGGTGGCGGCCGGATCGCGGTCATCTATACCAACGTAGCGGCTGACACGGCTGTTCGCTTTTCAGTTGCCGGCGGGTCGCAAGGCTCGGTTTACACTGCTGATTTCGGCACTTTGTATTTCCCCGATACCGCGCTGCTTTCCGAGACGCTGAACTCGTTTATCAGCGGCTGGATTGTCATCACCAATTTAAGTTCGTGGTCAGTTAATAACCTTACGGTGAGCAACGCCAGCGTGGCTATCGGCGCCGAGTCGCTAACCTTGACGGTCACCAATAACCTCGTCATCGGAACCGGGGTGAATAGCGCCGCGAGTGTTATTCTGGGATATAGCGCGCGCACGGCGACGACCACGGTCAACGTGGGGAATTCCGTGACGCTCAACGGCGGGAAGCTGGGGTTCGGCGGTAAAACCTGGTCGTATCCGATCGCGGCAAAAGACGCACCCGCCTTTATTACCATAGGGGGCAACTTGACCCTGACCAATGGCGGCAGTCTTTGGGTGTATAGCGGAATCACCAACGCAACCTGGCCGGACTACGGGGCCTTGGTAATTGTTACCGGCAATATATCGCTGGCAACCAACACCTGGATCTATCCGCATTCCAATCCAACCAACGGCGGCTCAGCGCTGTTTCGCCTGAATGATCTGCTGGTTCCGACCAACGCGGGGTTTAACGCGGACTCCAGCAAAAATTCGAGCACCACGTTGTTACTCACCAGGGGATATTATGGCCATAATGGACCTGGGGTAGGGAATCAAGGATTTGCGGTTGGCCCCGGCACGGGATACGGCGGACAAGGCGGAGCCTGCTCAGGGCCGGGCGCCGGCGGTCCGACCTATGGCTACAGCAACGCGCCGGTCAGCGCGGGCAGCGGTGGCGTACGCAGCACCAGTGAGGGGGGCCCGGGTGGTGGCGTGGTGCGCCTCGATGCGGCAAATGTTACTTTGAATGGCACAATTACCGCCGATGGTTCAAAAGGCGCTGGTGTTTCTTATGGCGGCGGCGGGTCGGGCGGGTCGGTATATCTCCGGTGCCGTTACTTTGGCGGCGGCGGATTACTGAGCGCCGATGGCGGCAATGGCGCGCCAGGCAGTGGCGGTAATTATCCCGGCGGCGGCGGGGGCGGCCGGATTGCCGTATGGAGCAAGTACTGGCAATTCACGGGAACAACGACCGTAACCGGCGGGCTGGCGGCCGGATATAGCAGCGGGTCCACCAACGGCCAACCTGGCACGCTGTTCTGGGGTCAACTACCGCTCCCGGGCACGATCATTAAGGGCTTGTGACGGGACCGAGGACGGACGACAGACGACAGAGCAGAGAAGCAAACATCCAACATCGAACGCCCAACGTCCAATGCTGAATGGAAGACGACGGCTTGCCCTGCGACGCCCTGAGCGAACCTGTGGTGAGCGAAGTTGAACCAGTCGAAGGGGCGAAGCAGGGACGACAGACGACAGACGACGGACTAGAGAAGACGAACCCGGCTTCGCCGGCGAGGCGGCCTGATATAGTCGAAAGGCAAATGAAGATACTGGTGACAGGTTCGGCCGGCTTTATCGGCTTTCATGTGGCTTCCGCGCTGTTGAAAACGGGACACAGCGTGGTCGGCCTGGATAATTTCAGCGATTACTATGCGGTGCAATTAAAACGCGACCGCCACGCTTTGCTGGAAAAACACCAGGCCTACCTCGGCAACAACTGCGATCTTTGTGATTATGCCAAGCTCCAGCAGTTATTTCAGGCGCAGCGGTTTGACCGCGTGTGCCATCTGGCGGCTCAGCCCGGCGTGCGCTATTCGATCGAGCATCCCTTTGTTTATCAGAAATCGAATAATGAAGGGTTCTTGAACGTGCTCGAGGCCTGCCGCCGGCATAAAGTTTCCCGGCTGGTCTATGCCTCCAGTTCCAGCGTCTACGGCGGACGCGCACGCCTGCCGTTCCGCGAAAAGGATCCGGTGGATACCCCCGTCAGCCTCTATGCCGCCACCAAGAAAAGCAATGAGCTCATGGCGCATGCCTACAGCCACTTGTATGGCCTGCAAGCCATTGGGCTCAGGCTCTTCACGGTCTACGGGCCCTGGGGCCGGCCGGATATGGCCGTCTGGCTGTTCACCGCGGCGCTGCTGGCGGGCAAGCCCATCAGCGTGTTTAATCACGGCAAGCAACGCCGCGATTTTACTTACATAGACGATATCGTCAGCGGCATTTGCGCGGCCTTGTTTGCCGAGGGCCTGGAGCGCTATGCCATTTTCAACCTGGGCAATCACCGCTCCGAGAACCTTATGGAGCTGATTAATCTGCTGGCCGCGGAGCTGGGCGTCAAGCCGGTCATGGAGTTGCTGCCGATGCAACCCGGTGACATGCCCGCAACCTGGGCCGATATTAAAAAGGCGCAAGCGCAACTGCAATTTAAGCCGCGGACCACGCTGGCTGAGGGCATTCCCAAGTTTGTGGCCTGGTTCCGGGAGTATCACGGACTAAAATGAAAGTTGCTAAGGCGGGCTTATGCCTGCAACCCATTATCCAACACAATATCCAATATTCAACAAGGAATATCCAATAACCAAGTTAAGAGAATCGCAGACAACGTGTAAGGGGTGTTTTTGTTTCCTTTCTTCATCATTGGTTATTGAGGGTTGATATTCTTATTTTATATTGGATATTCTTATTACAAACATACACGCAAAAACGTGTATCTTTACGGGAAAGCGTCTAATGCCAAATGATCTAAACTCCCGCTCGGTATGGACGGTGCTGGCCCAGCGGCGCCGGATTATCCTGGCGCTGGCCTGGCAGGACTTGCGCAACCGCTACGTCGGCGCAACGCTGGGACTGCTCTGGTCGTTCATCCAACCGTTGATCATGGCCCTGATCATGTGGTTTGTGTTCGCCGTGGCGCTGCAGCTCAAGCCTATTCATGGGATGCCTTTCATTGCCTGGTTCCTGGTGAGCGTCGCGGCCTGGAATTTTTTGGCCGAGTCGCTCAGCGCGGCTACGCAGGTTTTGCGGGAATATTCTTTCCTGGTTAAGAAAATCGCCTTCCAGATTGAAATCCTGCCACTGGCTAAAATCCTCGCTTGCGCCCTCGTGCACCTTGTGCTCCTTGCGGTAGTTAGCGCCATTCTGCTGTTGACCGGGATAAGCCTCTCCTGGTTCTGGCTGCAAACTCTGTATTACCTGGCCGCGCTGATCCTGCTCGTGCAGGCCTTGAGCTGGATCACCGCCGCGCTCAGTGTCTTCAGCCGCGATGTGGGCTTCTGTGTCCAGGCCTTGCTTCAACTGGGCCTCTGGATCTCGCCGGTGTTCTGGGAGTTCGATATGATCCCGGAACGATTCCGCTCGCTGGCCGCGCTGCTGAAATTGAACCCGTTTGTCTATATCGTCCAGGGCTACCGGCATAGCCTCCTGGAGCAGCTGCCCTTCTGGGCGGATTGGCGCCTCCTGCTCTATTTCTGGAGCTTTACTTGTGCTCTCTGGCTGGCGGGCTTTTTCTTCTTCAAGAAACTCAAGCCCCAGTTCGCCGATGTGCTATGAATGAAATTGGAATTTATCTTTTGTTGATTTGTCCCATCAACGTTCGGATGTGCGCGATCACGGCGCGCGTGGTTGCCTCCGGCGTAGAGGCGCCGGCGGTTATGCCCAGGGTGCGCAGCCCCTTAAACCAGCGCGCGGCAAGCTCTTCCGGCGATTGGATCCAATACGTGCGCGGGTTCAGCGCCTTGGAGATTTCATAGAGCCGCTTGGTGTTGGCGCTCGTGCGCGAGCCGATGATCAGCATGGCATCGTTTTCAAGAGGCAGTTTCTTGATTTCGGCCTGCTTCATCCTGGTCGGGTTGCAGATCGTATTAAAAAACTTGAGATCGGCAATCCGCGCGCGCAATTGCGCCACGATCGGCAGCACCTCATCGAGGTTCTGGGTGGATTGGATCACCACCGCGGCCTTGCGCACGCCCTGTAGCGCCGCCCAGGGAAGAGGAGCGGCAGGGTCAATGATCACGGCCCGGCGCACAATCTGGCCGCTAATGCCCAGCACCTCCTCGTGGCGGCGGTCGCCGATTATGATCACCCGCCGCCTCTCCCGGTCACAAGCGCGCACAATCCGGTGAATCTCGTGAACCATTGGACAGGTGGCGTCCACCAGCATATAGCCATAGCCCCGGGCCAGCGCCAGCGTCCGGCGCGCAACGCCGTGTGCGCGGAGAAGCAGGGTAGGGTGGCCAGGACGGCCAGGCCGCTTAGCAGCTCTTCCGCGCGCAGAGCGGGTGAGCGCGTCTGCGGGTCTAAGCCGTTTAATTTTATGGAGGCCGGCGGCTTCCAATTCCCGAATTACCGTTTCGTTGTGCACCAGATCGCCAAGCATATAGCCGGCCGGACACTCAGCCGCCAGCTCGCGCGCGATCTTGATCGCGCGCCGCACGCCAAAACAAAACCCCGCCGACTTGGCCAGATGAATTTGCATGTCAAACCTTTTTTATGGTATGCTGCTGCGCTTTGACTGCTCAGGTCGCGGCCAGCACGCATGCCCGAGGGACTTTTTGACCACGGATGCCACGGATAGCACGGATTTTCCGGGCCTGCTTGCAGCTTGCAAGCGGGCACAATTCCCCCGTATCCGTGTGATCAGTGTAATCCGTGGTTAGTAGTTACGCTGCGTTTTTATACCAGAAGAGCATAATCGCTTAAAGATGAAAAAATCGTTTGTCGGCTTCGGGTTTGGCGCCATTCAGGCGGGCCTCTTCCTTTACGAGGCGCAGGCCTCGGGTCAGTTTGACTCCCTGACCATAGCTGAAGTTCTGCCAGAGCTGGTCTCCGCGCTCCGGCGCTCCGGCGGCAGCTATTCGGTAAATATTGCCACCGCGCAGGGAATTGAGCAAAGGGAAGTTGCCGGAATTACGATTTTGAATCCGAACGAGCCCGCCGACCGCGCGGCGCTCGTCGAAGCTGTAGCCGCCGCCGATGAACTGGCCACGGCCTTGCCGGATGTCCAGTATTATGAAACCGGCGGTGCGGCCTCCGCCGCCAGCGTAATCGCGGAAGGTTTTGCCCGCCGTCGCCAAGGCTATGGCGGGCAAGCCCAACGCCGCGTGCGAGGAGATAAGCGCCGCAGTATCATTTACGCCGCGGAAAATCATAATCACGCCGCCGAAATCCTGGAAGCGCATTTGACCCGCCGCCTGGGTATTCCGGCGGCGCAGCTCCGCCAACAAGTTCAATGCCTCAATACGGTTATCGGTAAAATGAGCGGTGTGGTCACTGATGAAGCGCAGATCGCCGAGCAGCAACTTGCGCGACTGGCCGGCGCTACGGGACGCTGTGTGCTGGTCGAAGCTTTTAACCGCATTCTCATCTCGCGCATTGTCTGGCGTGACTTTCACTGCGGGATTCCGGTTTTCACCGAAAAGGACGACCTCCTGCCCTTTGAAGAAGCCAAGCTTTACGGGCACAATGCCACCCATGCCCTGATCGGCTATTTAGCGCGCCGGAAAGGCTACCGCGCAATAGCCGAGGTTAGCCGGGATCCACAAATCCTGAGGATAGCGCGCGCGGCTTTCCTGCGGGAATCCGGCGCCGCGCTGATCCGGAAGTACAGTGGACTTGATCCACTCTTCAGTGAAGCCGGTTATCGCGACTACGCGGAGGATCTCCTTAGTCGCATGATGAATCCTCACCTGCACGATCTGGTCGCGCGCGTCGTGCGGGACCCGCGCCGCAAATTAGGCTGGGATGACCGCCTGGTTGGCGCCATGCGCTTAAGCCTGGGGCAAGGGATTACACCCTACGGTTATGCCCTGGGCGCGCGGGCGGCTTTGCAGATGCTGAAAGAGACCGAACCGGGCGCCGAGGAAGAACTACTCGAATCAGTCTGGGCCAAGGCTGAAGCCGACCCTCAGCAGAAACAAGCGGTTAAAACACTGATTCTGAGTAGTCGGTTCTAAGGAGCTACCATGGAATATCTCATTCAACGCGCCGCGCGGCGCCCCAGCCTGAAGGGCCAGTGGGATGAGCCGGCCTGGCAAGCTGTTCCGGCCGCGGAGCTCCGCCATTTCCTGGCGCAGAGCAAGTCGCGGCATCCGCAAGTAACGGCCAAGGCTGTCTATCAAGACGACGGCATCTTTATTTTCTTCAAGGTTCTGGACAGGTTCGTCCGCTGTCTCCAGACCAGTTACCAGGGCAGCGTCTGTAAGGACAGTTGCGTGGAATTTTTCGTCGAGCCCAGAGCGGGAAGCGGCTACTTCAATTTTGAAATCAATGGCGGCGGCACCTTGCTCCTGCATTTTAATGAACCGCTACACGCTGCGGCAGTCCGGCGCCATTTAGTGCCCTGGAAGTTAGGCTCTCAGGTCAAAATATATCATTCTCTTCCGCGCACCGTGGACCCGGAAATCGAGGCCGCCACCGAATGGCGCGTTGAGTATTTCATTCCCTGGACGATCTTTGAGCACTACCTGGGGCCTTTAGGGCCGATCCCCGGCCAGGTTTGGCGCGGCAATTTCTATAAGTGCGCCGACTTGACCTCGCAGCCCCACTGGTTATCCTGGGCGCCGCTGGGACCGGAACTCAATTTCCATTTGCCGCAGTTTTTTGCGCCGATTAGATTTCACGAATAACGCGAGGAGTTGATCCATGCATAAGTTTACTTGGATTGTCATTCCGGGCTTGACCCGGAATCCAGTCTTTCTAATCTGGATTCCCGCTTGCGCGGGAATGACAGCTTTGAAATTAATGTAAAGAAAAGTTAGACTCACTATACTAAGAGGTGGTCTATGCAAATCATTAAAACGCGCCGCTATAACCGGCAAGGCTGGGAATTGAGCAACGATAAGCTCAAGCTGTTTATCATGGCCGGCGGCGGGCACCTGGCCGGGCTGCAGTTGAAAGAAAAGCCAACGGTCAATCCCTTCTGGATCCCGATCTGGAAATCGCTTGAACCCGGCGCCTATCGGCCGCGCGACGCCAGGCGCTATGCTGAGAAACTGTTAGCCTGCATTGCCGGCCACAACCTGTGCCTGGGCATGTTTGGCGATCCTTCGCCGGAGGAGACCAAAGCGGGCTTAGGCTGCCACGGCGAAGCGCCGATCGTGCGTTGGCAGGTTCTCAAGCGCAAGGTGACAGCACGGCGTCTCATCTTTCAGTATGGCTGTGTTCTGCCGGTTGCGCAGATGCGCCTGGTGCGGACGGTTACGCTGGAGGCGGGTTCAACCATCGTGCGTATCCGTGAGCTGCTAACCAATCTGGCGCGGCGCGATGTGCCCTTCACGATATGCCAACACGTAACCTTCGGGGCGCCATTCCTGGAGCCGGAGGTCACAATGTTTGACCTGTCGGCCACACGGGGACATACCTTCCCCGTTTCATTCAGTCCGCGCCAGCGCCTGAAATTGGACACCTCTTTTACCTGGCCTTTTGCGCCGGGCGTAAAGGGCAAAGTGAATTTACGGTTCGCCGGCTCATCGCGCTATGGTGATTTTACCGCCAATCTAATGAACCCGCGGCAAAATCACGCCTGGTTCAGCGCGGTTAATCCGCGACTCGGAATGCTGGTCGCTTACATCTGGCGCCGCGCCGATTTCCCCTGGCTCGGCATTTGGGAAGAGAACCGTATTCGCAAGCAACCGCCCTGGAACGGCAAGGCGATAGCCCGGGGCATGGAGTTCAGCAATAGTCCATTCCCGGAGGGCTTGCGCCAGGCCGTTGACCGCGGCCGCTTTCAAGGCTTGCCGACCTTCCGTTGGCTGCCGGCTCTTGGCCAGATCACCTACAACTACGCGCTGCTGGCGCTGCCGGTCAAACCATCCTGCCGCGGCGTCGCCGCCATCCGGCCGTCAGGCAAAGAATTTGCGGTGGACTTGATCAGCTAAGGCGGGCTTTGCCCGCAACCCATTATCCAACACAATATCCAATATTCAACAAGGAATATCCAATAACCAAGTTAAGAGAATCGCAGACAACGAGTAAGGGGTGTTTTTGTTTCCTTTCTTCGTCATTGGTTATTGAGTGTTGGATATTGGATATTCTTATTACAAAGATACACGCAAAAACGTGTATCTTTACGGGAAAGCGTCTAAATCCGCGGGAACAAGGAAACCATGGCGCCCACGGACGTGCCCGGTGCCATAGCGCCCCAGGCCCGCGGTTGGGCAAGCGAGGGTTCTGCGGCGCTTAATCCAAGAACCTGGCGCAGCTCCTTCATCTTGGCGGGCATGATTGGCGCCAACAATCCGCTCACAACCCGCAACGTTTCCAGCGCGTAATACAGTACGGTATTGAGCTCGCCGTGTTTCGCCTGCTTGGCCAGCGTCCAGGGCTGCCGCTTTTCCAGGTACCGGTTGGCTTCGCGGATAGCTTCGGCCACCGCCGCCAATCCCAGGTCCAGCCGCATCTGGACAATACATTCTTCCATGCGCGTGGCGGCGTTCAAGACCGCCTGGCGCAACTGCTCTTCATCGGAGAGGGCATGTTCCGCGGCGGCCGCCGGGACCTTGCCGGCGCAATGACTGCTTACCAGCTTGATGACACGGCTAAGCAGGTTGCCCAAGTTATTGGCCAGGTCGGCGTTGTAGCGGCGGACGAACGCTTCTTCCGAGAAATTGCAGTCCTGGCCCAGGGTCATTTCCGCCATCAGGAAATAACGGAAAGCATCCACGCCATAGAGGTCGCATAATTCCATGGGATTGACCACGTTGCCGGTGGACTTGCTCATCTTGCTATCACCGATCAGCCACCAGCCGTGGGCGAAGATCGTCTCGGGCATCGGCAGATTCATGGCATGAAGCATGGTTGGCCAGTACACGGTGTGGGTGGTCAGGATATCCTTGCCGATCAGGTGATAGGACGCCGGCCACCAGCGCTGGAAGCGCTGCTCATCCGCCAGGTAGCCGATGGCGCTGATGTAATTGACCAGGGCGTCAAACCAGACATAGGTCACAAAATCGCGGTCAAAAGGGAGCTCAATGCCCCAGC
>JACPGN010000238.1 GCA_016182435.1 Lentisphaerota bacterium
CATCCTTGGCTTGTGTGCTATCTGTCCATCTTCGTTATATCCCTATTGGGGGCCAAAGATTATTGCAGGCGGTACATGTGGTCACAAATACCGCACCTCGGAGGATCTTGGCCTGCCAAAGAGCGGGAATGGTTGTGGATCAGAAGGCGGCTTTCCTATACCAGACACTTTCTTTGGTTTAGTCGATTTTACATCATGTTGTGATGGCCATGACATCTGCTATTCCACATGTGGAAATTCCAAGACTGCATGTGATCTATCCCTTGGCTCATGCATGGCCGCGGCCTGTAGCAGCATATGGTATGCTCCCCCTCTGCTTTTGGCGTGTTTGGCTCAAGCTGCCACCTATCCTACTATTCTGACGCCAGTAGGATGGCCTGCATATGAAGCTGCACAGGACAGCAATTGTAAATGGGAACCGTGCTGCAAGAAATAATCCCACGGGTCTCGGCAAGGATGAATGAGAAGCGCCCGCGCATTTTTTCGGGGTCTTATGTTGAAACTAAGAACTTTTTTCCCATCTGCGCTTTATGTCAGTCTTGCCCTTTTTGCCAGTTGCGATCTTCGACGAATTGGCCCGCCTCTACCTGAACTCTATTGTCGTGAATATCTGGAGCAACATGGGTTCAGCGCTAATGTAATCAAAGCAGTGATAGAGTACGGGGAAATTGATTCCGCAATCGTTTCTCGGCTCTTGGATGTGAAGGATGTTGATGTGAGACAAATAATAGGCCGTAACCGACACCTCAGTAGAGAGCAGCGCAATGTTTTGTTGAAAGACCAGAGTGCGTCTGTCAGGGAGGGTGTTGCGATGAACCCGAGCCTAACGCAGAATGAGATTCATGCGATTATGCAGGACTCTTCGCCGCGCGTGCTTATCAGTCTTGCAATGAATCCAGCCGTTCCAAAAGATATTCTGATTGAACTTAGGCATTCCCTCAACGTGAGTCTTTCCGCATTCGCGCAGAATCCTAGTTGCCCCACGGAAATCTTGGATGAGATCGCGGAACGTGGGACGGCTCAAGATAGGCAATTACTGGCCATAACCCATCGAAGGAGAATGGAAGTCATGAAGTTACCTGCACGGGTTGATCCTGACGGGGGCTACTATTGGGGCCAGGCTGGAGCTCCATGGTTGTGGCCGGGTTCGACCAATTGGCCGAGGAAGAACCAGTAGGGCACCAAGGTCACTCATCCAAGGCGCGGTGTCCCGTCTTCGCCAGGCCGCTTCGCCGAGGCACAGCAATAGACATAAATCCCCTTTGCCGCACGGAGTGCGGATTATTTCTCTTTGATAGCGTTACGTTGCCCGTGCGTTGAAAGGTCGCCGTTGCTTGTTCCATCCGATCCCGACCCCGCTGAAGGCGGGACAGGCTTGATTACGCTCAATCGGAATCGAAACGCGCAACCCGCGGAGGGTTGGCAAACGGCGCGTTGCTTAATTGCGGTTAGAAGAAAAGGATACAAAGATGGATTTTTCCGAAACAATATTAGTCGGAATACTAATAAGCGTATTAGCTTGGCTTATTACCAATGTTGCGATGTTCTTCCTAAAAAGGGACCGCTTGGCGAATGCTATTGTTACGGATGTAACTTATCACGTACTAAGCGTCAAAGAAGCCAAAGAGTATTTTGAAAAACTGTTTCAACGTACCATTAAAGAGAACCAAGTCATAGAGTATACAGCGCACTACACAAGGGATGAATATGAGTTGTACAAGTCAATGCAAAAAGACCTTGTAAGATTTTTTGGTAAGCAAAAGCTATTAAAAATCATAAAGTTCTACAAGGCATTTTGGGAGACAGAGGTACTAATTGAGGGTTTCATGCTTGACTTGAGCAAATGGAAGGATGAGAAGAGATCCTTGAGCAAGGAGGATATTGAGTTTTTGCAGAAGAAACAAACAAGGATAATGAAGTTGTGTGAAATACTTAGCAAAAAGGAAATATGTAGGTTAGATGATTTACCAGAAGACTACAGAGGAAGAATAGAGCCGTCAATAATAATTCTGTAAGGCATTTCCATGAAAGCCGTAGGGTCTGCCCTTAGATTAAAGAATAACGATTTGTGTGATGATCAGGATAAGGGCTCGCTGGTTCGACTACGCTCACCACAGGTACGCTTCCTCCTTCGCTGAGAAGCTTCCGCCGTAGCCTCCGCCAGAGGCAGATCCGCCAAGCGGATCATGCCTGAGGCAGACCCGCCTATGGCGGGAAGGCTTCCATCTTAGTCCCGACTCTCCGAGAGGTCGGGACTACGCTGGACAAGATGGCGGACAAGTCGGCGGACAGGCTGCCCGCTCATGGCAGAGTCAGGCCTTCGATCCAAGCCTTTGTTTGCTTCAATGAGGCAGCGTGATCTTCCAGGGCGGGCCAGTATTCCAGGCCGATAAAGCCGGTATAGCCGGCGGCATCAATCGCGCGGCAGATAACGGGGTAGTTCTGCTCGCCGCCCATCGGCTCGTGCCGGCCGGGAATGCCGGCCAGGTGAAAATGGCCGATGAGGCCGACTCCGGCGCGCACGTCCTCGATGAGGTTGCCGCGCATAATGCCGGCGTGATACAGGTCATAGAGCGCCTTTACCCGGGGATGATTCACGGCGCGGACGATGTGGAACATGCGCCCAGTGTCGTCTAAGTAGTAGCCGGGATGGTCGTACCGGCTGTTGAGCATCTCCAGGACCACGTTCACCCGGAACTCGTCCGCAATCGGCGAGAGCCGTTTCAAGCCGTCCACGATCGCCTGGTCCTGGGCGGCGAAGGGGATGCTCGGCCGCGTGTCTCCGCTCAGCACCACGATGTGAGCGGCGCCGATAATCCGGGCTGCCTGGGCGACTTGGCGCACGCGCTGCTCGATCTGGGCGTGGAGCGCGGGATCGTTAAGCCCGCGCTTGATATCGGAGCCGACGAGCATGCCGATCGCGACCCCGTGTTGCCGGCACGCCTGGGCGATTGTCCCCAGCGGCTTGTCCTCGACGCCGAACAAATCGGCGGCGTGGAATCCCAGGTCCGCGATGCGCGCGATGCGCTCAGGGTAAGGCTTGTCCGTAAAAAATATGTCCAGATTGGGCGCGAGCGTGGCCATGGGTTACACCATGATTTTCTTGAGTCCTTCGCTCAACTGGCGGGCCAGTTGGGCAACATACTCCGGCGGATCCCTCGGTGTCAGGCCGATCAGGCCAAGGCGCATGATGAGCTCCTTAGTGCGCGGGCACATGTCGGCCGTGTAATGCGGAAGCTGCCGGACGTGGGGGCAGCGGAACGGGCAGCCTTCGCTGGTGGCGGTCTTAAGCTCAAGCAGATGGTCCCAGTACCAATAGACATGCCAGTCGCGGGCGCCCTGCGCGCCGCCGCCGGCGAGTCCGCCAATGCCGATCTGCGCGGTCATGACCTTGCGCGCCGTCTCGCTGCTCTCGAACAGCAGCGCGGCGCTATAACCGCATACGCCGTCCGCATCGGCGGGCTCGACCCACCGCGCGCCCGCGGGCAGGCGGGTTTCCCGGCGCAGTTGCGCGTAGAGGCGCCGGGTTGCACGATTGATCTCGTCTAACTTGGCCAATTGGGCCAGGCCGATGGCGCCGGCCATCTCGGACATGCGGTAGTTTTCGCCGCAAAACAATTCGCCGGAGCGGCGCTCACGCCCGTAGCGGTCCGGCCGCCAGCAGGCGGCGGTGTCGTGATAGCTCTGGGCGCGGGTATAGAGCCACTCATCGTCGGTGGTGATCATGCCGCCCTCGCCGGTGGCCATGACCTTGTAGGCGTCGAAGCTGAAACAGCCCAGATGTCCCCACGTGCCGAGATATTTCCCCTTGTATGTGCCGCCGGCCGCCTGGGCGACGTCCTCGATCAACGCCAGTTGGCGGTTGTCCGCTATCCGCCGCAACGCGTCCATCTTCGCGGGATAGCCGGCCATGTGCACCACGAGAATCGCCTTGGTTCGCGGCGTGATGGAGCGCTCGACCGCGGCGGGATCCAGGGTGAGCGAGTCGTCAATCTCGGTGATGACCGGGATGCCCTTGGCCACCACGATGGCCGAAGTGCTGGCGAAAAACGTGTAGGCCGGCACGATTACCTCGGCGCCCGGTCCGACGCCTGCGGCCACCAGCGCCGCAATCAGGGCGCTGGTGCCGGAATTGACGCCCAGCGCATAGCGGCAGCCCATGTGCGCGCAAAACTCGTTTTCTAAGCGCCGCACGCGGCTGGCCTCGTTGTAATAGCGGAACAGATGGGCGTTAGGCGGCGAGGCCTCGCGCGCCAACACGTCGCGGATCGCCTGTTGGCCCTGAGCGGACACGTTGAAAAGGGCGATGAGTTCCATCAGCTCTTCGGTGGTGAATTTGCGATAGGGCGGCCGGACGATGTCGGTCATGTGGGTGCTCCTAACGCGAGCTAACGCCCGCAACCCAAGAAAATCAACCACTGATTACACGGATTTCACGGATGGTAAGACCGCCGCCGGCCGCTTGGCGCCCGGCGACAATCAGTGTTATCCGTGCGATCCGTGGTTTCCCGCCTCAGCGGGTCCGCTTCGGGCGGAAATATTCTTGTTTTTCATGGCGGTTCTTCGTGATTGAGTTACTAACTTTGCGGCGTCATGTTTGGAAGACGGTTGGCGCGCGAAAGATCCGGAATTGAACCGGCGAGCGCAGTTTCCGCCTGCGCCGCAAGTTCATCCTCCCACAACGCCGGCAGCAGTGTCAAGTCCGGCATGGTAGCGCCGCGCCGGATGCCGGCGATGATTTCCACGCAGGTGGACAAGGCGCCCCGAATATCGAAGCCGAGTTGCCGCATCGGCAGCACGGGCTTCTGGCGCGCCGGAAAGTTGCATAACGCCACCACCTTGACGTCCTGCGGCACGCGCATCTCCGAGGCGATCAGCCCGGCGATCGAGTCGTCCAGATAGTTATCGTCCGCGATGATCAATGCGTCCGGCCGCTCCGCCGGGG
Organism: Lentisphaerota bacterium; assembly: GCA_016182435.1. The sequence continues at coordinate 4,946 of JACPGN010000238.1, forward strand.
CGCCGCGCAGCAGCAGCCAAACCGCGTTCCGCACCGCGTCCTTGACCATGGGCTGGGCGACCTGCCGCCAGTAAGGCGGCGAGATCATGCCGTGCCGCTCGAGCAGCGCCGTCAAGTGCGCATTGTCAGCGGCATACAGGCCGCTGGACAGAATCGCGACCTTGCGGCGGCCCTGTTCCGCCAGGAAGTCCAGGGCTTTGCGGATCCACATCTCGTAATCGAACCACACAGCTTGGATGTGCGGATGAGTTTGCACGGACACAAACGCCACACGCGGCAATCCGCCGTTCTCAACCAGCGGAGAACCGGCCAGGTCGTACGGCATGTTGGCGAACACCATGCCGGCCAGTCGCCGAGCGCGCACCAGTTCCAGCAATGTGGCATGGTCTTCGCTGTCAACGCGGCGGTTGACGTTGAAAAACGTTTGAAGGCGGCGTCCCTCGTGTCCGTCTAATTCCCGGGCCGCGTCCGCGAGCGCGGCGTAATATTTCGACCATTGGACGGGATTGGCGGGATCGTTCCAGAACACGAGCGCGTAGTTCGATTTGAACGGCAGGCGCTTGGCTACATAAGTGCCGCTGCGCGGGCGCGTCACGATGAACCCGTCGCGCTGCAGCCGGCTGACGGCCAGTTGGGCCGTGACTAAGCTCACCCCGAACCGTTTGGCCAGCTTAGCCTGCGAGGGCGTGCGGCCGCCGGGGAGAAGGATGCCGGATTCCATCTCGTTCAGCAACGCATGGACGATCGTATCCTGGCTCGGTGTGGCGCGGTCGCCTTTACGGGTCGTTTTTTTCATAATGTTTTTAGCGCGTTTTTCAAGAGGCCAAGTACATTACCCATGGTATCCAACTAACTGGCGCAGTAGGTTGATCTCATTTTTTTGCGCAGGCGTCAACCATAAAAAGATCAAATTAATCTATTGACATTAATATCTGACTGGTATAGATTGCGAGCATGGCTGATTGGTGTTGGATGGAGCGGAAACGCACGAAACGGAACGCAGGTCATTTCGAGCGTAGCGCGAAATCTCCACAAGCAGTCCTGAATTCAGGGAGGGTTTGATGTTGAAAGCGAATGGTAGAAACAAGTCAAACAGGAGGCACTGACATGAGAGCAATTATTATTCTGGTGTTCGGTTTGCTTTTAACCAGCGCGGTTCAGGCGCAAATTGGATCCTCCATAAGCAGTGATGGAACAGCGCCGAACAACAATGCCATGCTGGATGTGCAGTCGCCCGCGACCGGCGCCGGCAAGGGGATCCTGATTCCGCGGGTGACTCAAAACCAGCGTACTACGGCCAGCGCATCCGTAGCCGGAGGACTGCTGGACGATTCCGGCAATCTGCGCGGCGGCGCCGCCCAGGGCTTGATCGTTTACCAGACCGATGGTGTCCAAGGGTTGTATTTCAACACCAGCCAGAGTGCCATTCCTGCATGGGCATATCTTGGCGATGTTGCCGGACTACTTGCATCTAACGTCTGGGCGACGGCCGGCTCCACTACGAATTACCTGCCCCGCACGGGCGGGACGATGAGCGGCGCGCTGAACATGGGCGCGCAGATTGTCAGCAATGTGGCCTACATTGACTTTAGCGCCGATTCTGTTTCGGTTGGCCGGGGGGCCAACGGCGCGTCTTCCGGCGCGGCGGTAGGCTTTGGGGCCAATGGGAACAATGAGAGCGTCGCGGTGGGGAGTTCAGCTAACGGCGCCGCGGAAGGCGCCGCCGTGGGATTTAATGCCAACGGCTATTCTTCCGGCGCCGCCATGGGCTGGTACGCTAATGGCGCCGGTTCTGGTGTCGGGGTGGGCTGGTCAGCCGTTGGCACAAATTATGGCACGGCGATAGGTCCATTCGCCAACGGCGCCGTTACCGGTGTGGCCGTGGGCGCTTCGGCCAATGGCTACGACAATGGTGTAGCGGTGGGATATATGACCACTGGTTCTACTTATGGCGCGGCGGTGGGAGCTTCGGCCAACGGCTTTAATAACGGCGCAGCGGTAGGCCGGTTGGCCAACGGCTATGATCATGGCGCGGCGATGGGCGATCGGGCCAACGGCACAAATTACGGCGCAGCCGTAGGAACTCAGGCCAGCGCCTCTGAATATGGCGCGGCAATAGGATTGGGGGCCAATGGTAGTTTTTACGGTTCGGCGGTGGGCGATGGGGCCAACGGATACTTTTACGGCGCGGCAGTGGGAGCTTCGGCCAACGGCGCTTATATCGGCGCAGCGGTGGGAGATAACGCCAAAGGCTCATCTAACGGCGCGGCGCTGGGGTATTTGGCTAACGGCACACGAACAAATGTGGCGATTGGCATGCAGGCTGATGCGCGGGGCGGCACTAATCACATTGCCATCGGATATAATGTGACCAATAATCTGGGCAATGATACCGCCGTTATCCGCGGCACGCTTTGGCTGGATGGCGGCACCGGAGTTAACTATCGCGCCACTTTCGGTTCAGGGAGCTGGGCCAACAAGGCCTTTGAGATTGACCACCCGCTCGATCCCGAAAACAAAATCCTGCGGCATTTCTGCTTAGAAGGCCCGCAGGTTTGGAACGTGTATGCCGGCAATGCGCAGTTGGTCAAAGGCCAGGCCGTGGTACAATTGCCGGATTACTATACCGCCCTTAACCTGGTCGGGTCGGAAATCTACAGTTTGACGCCGATTGGGGGCGCATTCCCTGTGGGCGTGGGACAAAAGGTACAAGGCAACCGCTTTGTTATTGTCGCCAAAGAGGATGGCGAAGTATCCTGGACAATCAAGGTTCTGCGCAATGATCCGGGCTGTCTGGAAGATTTGCGGAAGAGGCCGGTGGAACAGTTGAAGAGCGATGTGTCAAACTAAAGAACAGCAGACCTGCCTGCCGGCAGGCAGGACCGAAGAATAATAAATATCGCGAGATGAATGGCCGACTATTCTGCTGGGTTTTTTATTGAGCATAAATTCAAAAAGGGTATAAATTATTGCAGAAGGATAAGACAGGAGGTCCTGTTATGCAACCTTGCTTGCCTACGGCGCCGCCTGCGGCGGGTAAACTAACCCAAAATAACGCCAGCCTTAAGCCCCGGCGCCGCTGCCAGGCTTCGTCGGTCGGGCACGAACGGCTCGTGCTTCGTAGCGACTCTTCTACGCCCTGCGTAGCGGCCTCGCAGAGCAGGGAGGCTTTCCGCCAGAGAGGCGGATCCGCTATGGCGGAACTTCGCAGAGTAGCACGCGGACGGAGCCGCGCCCTCCCATGGAGGGCGGACCTCCGTGTCCGCCGCATTGTCCTGGCCAGTGCCGCGGTCTTAGCCGGCTTGAGTATTTTGCTTAATGCCTTCGCGGCCGAGCCCGAAGGCACGGTCTGGGCCAAATACAACAACGTTATCCCGACCCCCACGAATACGGTCTCGACCGATGGCCGCATTCCGCTCGGCGCCAGCCAAGGCGATGTAACTCATGTTAACACCACAGCCGTGATTCTTGACGAGAGCACTTACAAAATGTGGTACTCAGGATATTCCGGGGTTTATCGTATCTATTACGCGACCTCGTCAAACGGCTTAGACTGGACCAAATATGACAATGGCATTCCAGCCATCTCGGACGGAAGCTCCACCAACGGCAAAATTCCGCTGGGCACCTCCGGCAAAGGCGATGGCGCTTATGTTTACAGCCAAGCCGTGATTAAGGATGGGGCCACTTACAAAATGTGGTACTCCGGATATGAGGCTGCGGCTAACTTTCGTATTTATTACGCGACCTCGTCAAACGGCTTAGACTGGACCAAATATGACAATGGCATTCCAGCCATCTCGGACGGAAGCTCCACCAACGGCAAAATTCCGCTGGGCACCTCCGGCAAAGGTGATGACGCTAGGGTTTACGCGCCAGCCGTGATTCTTGATGAGGGCACTTACAAAATGTGGTACACCGGATTTGATGGGTCTTTCCATCGTATCTATTACGCGACCTCGTCAAACGGCTTGGACTGGACCAAATATGACAATGGCATTCCGGACGACTCGAACGGAAGCTCCACCAACGGCAAAATTCCGCAGGGCACCGCCGGCAAAGGCGATTTCTATGATGCCGGATGGCCAACCGTAATTAAGGACGGGAGCACATACAAAATGTGGTACGCGGGAAATGATGGTGGTACCCAGCGGATTTATTACGCGACCTCGTCAAACGGCTTGACCTGGACCAAATATAATAATGCTGTTCCAGCCGACTCGGACACGACCTCGACCAATGGCTGCATTCCGCTCGGCACCTCCAGCAAAGGCGATGTAAAAGGCGCCGCCGCCCCAGCGGTAATTAAGGTGAGGTACAATGCTGGGTACACTTACTACATGTGGTATGCAGGCTTAACTAATTCCTACCGGATTTATCACGCCCGCACCCTGCCGCCTGGCGGCACGATTTTGACATTCCATTGACCCTGCTTCGTCCGGCTGCGCCGGACTACGCAGGGCAAGCCCGGCTCCGCTAAGAGGCTATGCGGGGCGTGTTAATCCTATGCTGGATGGAGCGGAAATGCGCGTGAATATCGGAACGCCGATGCGTTCCGTTCCGAATTGAAGGATCGTGAAATCGGAGCGGCGTCGCTAACGACGCCGGTTGGATGAAGAATTGGAGTATGGATAGAACGGCATGGGCGAGGATGCCGGAATGCAGATCCCGTCCTCGAGGCAGGACAGGCGCGTTCCGCTCCGAGAATTGAAGAATCGGAGAATACGGAACGTTCACACGTTCCGCTCCGAGGATTAAAGAATCGGAGGAAATCGGAACGCTTACGCGTTCCGCTCCGAGATTTCAGAAAATCTTTGGAGAATTGGAGCGGCGTCGCTAACGGCGCCGGATCGGAATCGCTCTGCGATGCATGCAATTTATGGAGACCTCAGAACATTTTTACGGTCGGATGCGCCGATTGCCGTCGGAATGGTACCGCGGCCAGGCGTTTGTTCACTGGAGTATGACGATGGATCGTCGCCGACAAGGGTGGATGAATGAAACATTTCACCACCGCTTTCGGGAGATCCTCTTGCATACGTTGGCCCGGTATCAGTTGATCTGTCCGGTCTATTGCCTCATGCCTGATCATTTTCACATGTTGTGGCTGGGCGTGGGAACGTCCAGCGACCAAAACCGGGCAGCTATTTTCTTGCGCCGCTTCCTGAATGCGGAGCTTAAGCGGCAAGGTTTTAAGCTTCAAAAACAGGCCTGGGATCAGGTCCTGCGCGAGAAAGACCGAGAGCGTGGCGCAGTCGGTAAAACGATTCGTTATATTGCCGAGAACCCGTTCCGCAAAGAGTTGGTCGAAAAGCCGGATAGCTGGTCGTTTTCCGGATCGCTGGCGCCTGGTTATCCGGAGTTTGATTGGAAGGACGAGACGTTTTCCGTAAAATTGTGGGTCATCTATGAGCGGATGGCCGCCGATGCGGAACAGGAGCGGCGTCGGTGACGACGCCGGTATGGATATAGAGCGGAATCCGTAAGGATGCCGGAACGCAGATCCCGCCATGGAGGGGGGACAGGCACGTTCCGCTCCGGGAATTAAAGAATCGGAGGAGATCGGAACGTTCACATGTTCCGTTCCGGGGATTAACGAATCGTAGGATGCCGGAACGCTAACGCGTTCCGCTCCGATTTGAAGAATCGTGGGATTGGAGCGGCGTCGGTAACGACGCCGGATCGGATGGCTCAATGCAATTGGAGCTTACGCTGAAAGCGCCGCTGGGCGCCGATTGGTCGGAACAATACTGCCGTTTGTGGCTTAAGGACGTTTCTCCCGGGATGCCGCTGGGACTGACAATCGCCGGCGCGCCGGCGCCTTTTCAGTACACGGGAGCAACCCCACCGGCGGGAACGGAAATTCTGGTCCGACTGGGCTTGGCCCGGGACGAAACCAAAACGCTCGTGTTCTCGACCGCAGCGAAAGCCGCGACCGATTTGCGGACCGTAGCGCTTCCATTGCGGGATGGCGCCAGCATCGGATCGTCAGAGCGCGAGCTGGCCATCCCGCCGCCCGAGGCCGGTCCGGAGAAAAGTGTGGCCGGTCCCTTTTGCGGATTTGCCGGCTATCGCTTTGAGAGCCGCATGATGGGCTGCGCGACAGCGTTTGAGGGCGCGACGCTTGAACGCCTGGGCGACGGACCGCTCTTTACGGACTACCGCCTGTGCTACGCGTTTGCGGA